>JAGBEZ010000079.1 GCA_017936725.1 Agathobacter sp. | reverse complement strand
GATTGGATTTGGAGCAACGAGACAATCATTGATACCATCCAAGAAACCTGTCATTTCCATAATAGAAAGTCCATATTTTTCAGCAAGTTCTTTTACTGTCCCTTCTACCGCTTCGTCTGGATTTGATAATAATTTTTCATATACGCTCTGCTCTTTTAAAAAGTAGCTTGTCCAGAATCTCTGCATTTCACCCTGGTCTGCGTTTTCGTTATAAGCAAGCTTGTGCCATTCTTTTAATAATGCCATTTTCTTTTCCACCTTTGTTTTTATTTGGCAAGCTTCATGCTGTGCCAGCATCTTTCATAGTATACAAAAAGACTTGCATATTTACAAGTCTTTTTCTGCATCAATTTCCTTTTCTTCCTCACGTTTTTTAATAAGTTTAAAAATATACAAATAAATCCATAAAAGAATTGGAATCATTACCATAGCTACAACAGCACCACCAAAGAGCCCCATGCCATCTTCACTGGCTGTTCCTGCTGCAAAAACTACGAATATATTTAAACCTAAAATAAGAACAATGCCTAGAATTGCTAAAATCTGCTTCGTTTTTTTCATATGATACCTCTTTCTACTTTATCAGTAAAAATAAGTTACCACAATTTTGCTCGTCATGCAAGAGATGTCTTCCTAATTTAAAAGTGTAAAATCAACGATTCAACCACCAAATTCCTATATTTAAATATAGCGCAAATGTCAACCATACCAAGTAAGGAATATTGATATACCCTGCTACTCTATTAATGCTAAGGAATTTTCGTATCATTAGGAACACAAGAACCCACAACAATATTAGCCACAGAATTGAAAAAAAGTACCACTTGAAATTAAAGAAGAACGTCGGCCATAAAAAATTCACAAGTAATTGGTACGCATAAAGGCGGATTGCTTGGTCTTTCTCTTCTCGACTCGTATCCGAAGTAAGTATCAGGTATGACGAAATTCCCATCAAAACATATAAAATGGTCCATACCACTGGAAAAAGCCATGCCGGTGGTGACAATGGTGGTTGTACAACACTCTCAAACACCTCCATACTATTTTGTGTCAAAAGCGCCGACACCCCACCCACAATAAGTGGAATCGCAATACAGATAAAAAGCAGCCTCTTATTTACCTTCATAAAAAATCCTTTTTTAATAACCTATGTATGTTTTCTAATATTTATTCCATTCTATACGGGCGGTCAAGGCTTGTTTATTAAAACCTGTTTAGCCAATAAAAAAAGTATGGAAAAGCAAGCTAGCTTGCTTCCATACTTTTTCATTGTCCTACTTGGCTAAACAGTTACGGTTACATCATTCCACCCATACCGCCCTGTGGCATTGGAGGAAGATCTTCTTTGATATTTGCAACAGCAGATTCTGTTGTAAGAAGTGTAGATGCTACCGATGTCGCATTCTGTAATGCACTTCTTGTTACTTTTACTGGATCAAGGATACCACTAGCTACCATATCAACGTACTCTTCTTTTGCAGCGTCAAAACCTACGCCAGCTTCGGATTCACGTACTTTATTGATGATAACAGCACCTTCCAAACCAGCATTTGCAGCGATATAGTAAAGTGGTGCTGTAAGTGCCTTAAGGATAATCTTTGCACCAGTCTTTTCATCACCTTCTAAGGTTTCTGCAAGTGCTTCTACTTTCTTAGAAGCGTGAATATATGCAGAACCGCCACCTGCGATAATGCCTTCTTCTACTGCTGCTCTTGTTGCGTTAAGAGCATCTTCAAGACGAAGTTTTGATTCTTTCATTTCTGTTTCTGTTGCAGCACCTACACGGATAACTGCTACGCCACCTGCCATCTTCGCAAGTCTTTCCTGAAGTTTCTCTCTATCAAATTCAGATGTTGTCTCTGCAATCTGTCCATGAATAGAGTGAATACGAGCTTTGATAGCCTCTTTGTGACCATAACCATCTACGATAACTGTGTTTTCTTTTGCAATCTTAACAGATTTTGCACGTCCAAGCATATCCATGGTAGTATCTTTTAGTTCAAGACCGAGGTCTGAGCTGATTACCTGACCGCCTGTAAGGATAGCGATATCTTCAAGCATCGCTTTTCTTCTATCACCATAGCCAGGAGCCTTAACAGCTACTACGTTGAATGTACCACGAAGTTTGTTTACGATAAGTGTGGTAAGTGCTTCCCCTTCGATATCTTCTGCGATAATAAGAAGTCTTGCACCAGACTGTACTACCTGCTCAAGAAGTGGAAGAATATCCTGGATATTGGAAATCTTCTTATCTGTAATCAGAATGTGTGGTTCGTCAAGAACTGCTTCCATCTTATCCATATCAGTACACATGTATGCAGACAAATATCCACGGTCGAACTGCATACCTTCTACAAGGTCAAGTTCTGTTTCCATGGTTTTTGATTCTTCGATAGTGATAACGCCATCAGTTGTTACTTTATCCATAGCGTCAGCTACTAATGCACCGATTTCTTCGTCGCCAGCAGAGATAGCTGCTACTCTGGAAATCTGTTCCTTACCATTTACTGGCTGGCTCATTTCTTTTAAAGCTGCTACAGCTACGTCTGTCGCTTTTTTCATACCACGACGTAAAACGATTGGATTTGCACCAGCTTCCAAGTTCTTGAAGCCTTCGTTTACCATAGCCTGTGTAAGTACAGTTGCTGTTGTTGTACCATCACCTGCTACATCATTTGTCTTGGTAGCTACTTCTTTTACAAGCTGTGCACCCATATTTTCAAATGCATCTTCTAATTCAATTTCTTTTGCAATGGTTACACCATCATTTGTGATAAGTGGAGCACCAAAAGATTTGTCTAACACTACGTTTCTACCTTTAGGTCCAAGTGTTACACGTACTGTATTTGCTAATTTGTCTACACCAGCACCAAGTGCTGCTCTGGCTTCTGAGCCGTATTTAATTTCTTTTGCCATGTTTCAAAATCTCCTATTTCTTTATATTCACAAAAATAATTAATCTTCTACGATAGCGAGGATATCATTTTGTCTAACGATAATGTATTCCTGTCCTTCCAGTTTCACTTCTGTTCCAGCATATTTGGAATAGATAACCTTCTGTCCAACAGATACCTGCATAACTACCTCTTTACCATCTACGATTCCGCCAGGACCTACCGCAATTACTTCTGCTTCCTGTGGTTTTTCCTGTGCAGATGCAGTTAAAATAATACCAGACTTGGTAGTTTCTTCCGCTTCTAACTGTTTTAATACAACACGGTCTGTAAGTGGTGATAATTTCATAAAGAATTCCTCCTGTATATAAAATATAATTTTCACGATTCAAAAATTGATAATCGTCCTTCCTTTGTAAACATACACTACCTATGTATATGCCCTAGATAAGATAATATTACTTAAAAATTTAATTGTCAACACAAAATTAGCACTCTTTTTGCCAGAGTGCTAATTACTCTTTAAAAACCTAGTAAAATCAAGCGTTTGCAGATTTCTTAAATGTTTCTAAACTTATAAATAAGTTATTAAATCCCTTAAATAAGTCCATAATGTTTCAGCGCATTCCATACTCCATCTTCCAGTATGTGCGTTGTCACGTATTCTGCTGCCTCTTTTGCAAGAGGATTTGCATTTCCCATCGCAATGCTGTGTCCGACGAGACCTAGCATCTCCAAATCATTGACTCCATCACCTAATGCATAGGTATCCTCCTGGGAAATATTTAAGTGTTCACATAACCATGTGATGCCCGTTGCCTTTGAAGTTCCTTTTGGAACCGCCTCTATGACGCCACTCCCATGATCCATAAAATCAAATCGGTCAGACAATGCGTCCACTACCGCTGGATAATTGGTATTCTCATGTATCAAAGAAGAAAACTTATTTGCTACAATGTCCTTTAAGTCACATTCATCTAGAAAAAAAGAAATGTCTTTTAACTTTTCCAATATATAGTCAATATAGGCATCTCCATCAAATCCTTCACGGTCTAACCACTGATACTTTGCTCCTTCAAATATAATAGGCATATGGTATTTGCGGCTGACATCATAGATTTCCTGTACATCCTCATAAGACATTTTTCTATCATAAAGGACTTTTCCATCCATTTCGATATAGTTTCCGCAGCCTGCAATAAATCCATCAAAACCGATTTCATCAAACTGTGGGTCATTTACACTTCCCATGGAACGACCTGTACAGATAAATGCTTTATGCCCATTTTCCTGTAATTTCTTGATAGCCAGCTTTGTACTTTCTGGAACGATCATGCTCTCATCCCAAAGGGTTCCATCGATATCAAAAAAAACGTACTTACTCATTTATTTCCTCTTTCTTTTTCTTTGATTTAAACAGTATCTTTTTTCTTCATAAAGCCTAGCATAATTCCTATGCCCAGCAAGCATAAGGCGATTGAAATCACCCACGCAAATATACTTCCATCCACCGTTCCCTGCAAAAACCCTGTTTCTGTACGAATCACTGCAACTGCATTTGCTACAATATGTGCAATCACTGCGGGATACAGCCTTCCTGTCTTCTCTACAAATAAAGCAAACACAATACCAAGTAGAAAAGCATACACAAACTGTACGATATTAAAATGCAAGCCTGCAAAAATCAAGGCAGAAACCATTACCGCTGGCCACATTCCCATCATACGGCGAAGTCTGCCATATACCACACCTCGGTGCAAAAGTTCTTCCAAAAATGG
>JAGBEZ010000078.1 GCA_017936725.1 Agathobacter sp. | reverse complement strand
TTAAGAATTTCTACTACTCTTTTTCCGTAATACCAGAAATTTCTCTTCCAATAATAATAAAAATCAAAAACCTTGCTCCAATTGATATGTAACATTTAAAACACCTCTTCATTCAATATGATTTCATATTTTTTCCCTTCAAAAAGATTGTCTTTTGTTACACCCAACGGGCAATTCTGTATCGTTTTTCGAATACTTTCTCCTTCGACGATAAGTTCATCTATGTAGTATACTTCAAGCAGTCCTCCTTCGTTTCCTAATGCCTGATAAGGAATTAGAACATAGTCCTGAAATGTTCCCAAGTTCTCAAATAATTGCCTTGAAATAATATGTACTCCTTGTTTTGTATACGGATCTATCAGCCGGTTTCCAGAATCGTAGAATCCCTTTGCATATGCACGTCTTTTTTGATGCAAAAGCTGCACCTGAAAAATCCCCTTTTGCATTCTGGAATAGTTTTTCCAAATACGAACGCCAGCAACAACTGTTCCACAAGAAAACAGTAAAAAAAACAGAAAACCTCCTCCTTCACCAAATTGGTTCCATAGCGCTTCTAATAGACCATTTATCAGCATCGTAAAAAAATAGCCAGTTAGAATCAAACGCACTACCTTCTTACTTTTTCGCCCTATGATTCCTAGAAACATCAGTGGCAGCTCTAACACATTTACCAAAAGCACAAAAAAACCATAATTATTGCTTATCAGGAATCCTGCAATCTCAAATAATGTACCTAAAAAAGAGGCAAGTGCTATCTTTCCCACACCCTTTAACGACTCTGTAACTTCATAGCTCTTGTTACAGTACAAAGCAAGGTATAGCACTGCCATTTTTATCATAAAATTCTGTATAAAGTAAACATCCGCATAAAATATGTACCGCATGTTGCTATCTTAACATTTTTATATTGCAAAATTTGTCAAAAAGAGGCACGGATTAATAAAATAGAAAAAGCCCCATGCATTTGCATGAGGCTAATCATATCTTATATCGTTTATTATCTCTTAGAATTCTTAAGGAAATCTGGAATATTGATTTCCACTGGTTTTACTGTGCTTTCTGGCTGAGCTGGTTTCTGGATTCCCATAGAAGAAGCACCCTGCTGTGCTACACCAGAGTTAGCAGAAGCAGATGTATGTAAACCACCATTATAGGTTGTACGAGATGCCATATTTGGTGTAACAGAAGAACGAACTGCTGACTGGTCATATTTCATCATGCCAGGCATACTAGTTGCTGTATTACGTGCGCCACCTTCTAAACCAGTTGCGATAACGGTGATTGTCGCTTCGTCTACCATGGTTTCATCATACTTCGCACCGAAGATGATGTTTGCTTCGTCACCAGCAAGATCCTGTACGTAGCTTGCTGCATCGTTTGCATCCATAAGAGAAATATCACCAGAAATATTGATAATAACATGGCTTGCACCACTGATGGTTGTTTCAAGAAGTGGAGAAGCAACTGCAAGTTTAACTGCTTCGATTGCCTTGTCATCACCCTTCGCACTACCGATACCGATATGTGCCATACCTTTGTCTTTCATAACAGTAGATACGTCTGCGAAGTCTAAGTTAATAAGTGCTGGCATGTTGATAAGGTCTGTAATACCCTGTACGGACTGCTGAAGCACTTCATCTGCTTTCTTTAATGCATCTGGCATTGTGGTACGTCTGTCAACGATTTCAAGAAGTTTATCATTTGGAATCACGATAAGTGTATCTACGTTTTCCTTTAAGTTATCAATACCTGTTAAAGCATTGATCATTCTCTGTTTTGCTTCAAATTTGAAAGGTTTTGTCACAACACCTACTGTAAGGATACCCTGATCTTTTGAAATCTTAGCTACAACAGGAGCTGCACCCGTTCCTGTACCGCCACCCATACCACAGGTAACGAATACCATGTCTGCACCTTTGATAGCAGCTGCTAATTCTTCTGCACTTTCTTCTGCAGCTTTTTCACCGATTTCAGGTTTAGCTCCAGCGCCAAGTCCTTTTGTAAGTTTTTCACCAATCTGAATTAAAGTAGGAGCTTTACATAACTGTAAAGCCTGTTTATCTGTATTAACACCGATAAATTCTACACCACCGATGTTTTCGTCAATCATACGGTTTACAGCATTGTTTCCTGCACCGCCTACACCAATCACAATAATTTTTGCACTAGCATCCGCTTCTGTTGTTCTAATCTCCAGCACGGCTTCGTCCTCCTCTTTCTATCTTACAGTCTATCTTCAAAATTCGTACTTTTCTTGCTTGTCCAATAAAAGTTTTCAATTCCTTTTACTAACAAATACTGTAACACGGCATACAAATCGACCATGTTAAAACCATATACTATAATATAATTATTTCACCAAATAATCAACTAAAATTTTTGATTTTTTTTAATTTTCCTCTTCAGGTACCTCTGGAGCCTTCTCGAATATAATATTCGCCGACTCTTCTGTCCAATTTTCCATGTGAAGCACACCAGGAATCGCGTTAATATCTGGAAAAATTTCCTTTAAACGATCCACCTTTTGCGTCAAAAGTTCAATCGAGCCAAGCCATACCTCTGTATCTCCATACGATAAAACCGGTGCCTGTTCTAAATCAAAGTGAATGACATCCGGTGTCAAATTCTCACGCATCAAAACTTGTGCCAAATCTGACTTAAACTCCTCTCGTTTCAAGGCTTGCGTAAGTGTAAGCAGTTCTCTGAGTTTTTGGTTGTCGATAGGCAGTTTCTCATATAAAACCACCTCATCACAGAGGATTCCTTCTATTTTGGGTACGTTTTCAATAATACGAGTCGATGTTTCCACTACAAAACCATCTTTATCAAAGTATGCATTTTCCCCAATTGCAGGTATATAAAGATATCCCAGCATTCCTTTTTCGTAAACCTTAATTTTCAGGGTTTGCGGATCTTCCAGTTTAATCTCCATGGTATCAATAAATGGAACCTCTTTGGTGTCCACAAACGTATATTTCAACAGAACATATAAACTATTCCAGGAATACTCATCATTTAGTACCGTTTCTGTAATCAGTTCTTTGTCATAAAGCTCATTGCCTTCTACTTTTACATTCTTTACGACAAATACTTTGATTACCACAAAGACTGCAATGGCTGCTAAAACAGCAAAAATCAAAGTCCCGATGAGAACTCTTTTTAAAAGTTTTTGTCTTCTTCGTTTCTCTCTAATCATATATCCCACAGGTGATCGTTTATCTGATACACGCATCCCGTGCCACTCTTGCGCACCTTTGGCTTCCACGGCTCAAAATTTTCGTCTACATCGCTCGTTTCGGGTTGCCTTGGCTCATCCTTCGCTTCGGGCATCGGAGCGTCTGTACCGCCGATTTCTCGGTCGATTTTCACCGCCGCTTGCGCTCGCATG
>JAGBEZ010000077.1 GCA_017936725.1 Agathobacter sp. | reverse complement strand
GGCTTTGGCTGAAATTAAAAAACAGATAGATATTCCTGTCGTTGCAGATATCCATTTTGATTATAAACTCGCGATTGCTGCAATGGAAAATGGTGCGGACAAGATTCGTATCAATCCAGGAAACATTGGCAGTGTTGACCGTGTAAAGGCAGTTGTGGATGTTGCCAAAGAACGTAACATTCCTATCCGTGTTGGCGTAAACAGTGGTTCTTTAGAGAAAAATCTTGTTGAAAAATACGGTGGAGTGACAGCAGAAGGTATTGTTGAAAGTGCTTTAGATAAAGTAAGAATCATTGAAGATATGGGCTATGACAATTTGGTGGTTAGCATCAAGTCATCCGATGTAATGATGTGCGTGAAAGCGCATGAATTGATTGCGGATAAGACAAATCACCCACTTCATGTAGGTATTACAGAAGCAGGAACAATTATTAGCGGTAATATTAAATCATCGATTGGACTTGGGCTTATTTTAAGTCAGGGTATTGGTGATACCATTCGCGTTTCTCTGACAGGCGATCCAGTAGAGGAAATCAAATCTGCAAAACTCATTTTGCGTACACTTGGACTTCGCAAGGGTGGTATTGAAGTTGTTTCCTGTCCAACCTGTGGACGAACACAAATTGATCTTATTGGACTTGCTAATCAGGTAGAAACTATGGTTGCAGAATTCCCATTAGATATTAAAGTAGCTGTAATGGGTTGTGTAGTAAATGGACCAGGAGAAGCCAAAGAGGCTGACCTTGGAGTTGCAGGTGGTATTGGAGAAGGTCTTATCATTAAAAAAGGTGAAATTTTTAAAAAGGTTCCGGAAGAACAGCTTTTGGATGCTTTAAGATACGAATTAGAAAATTGGAGTAAGTAAAATGTCAAAGACATTTTTAGAAGTGTTCCCAACCCTAAAAGTAGAAAAGGGATATGAAGGTCTATTAGAAAAAGCAGAAGTAACCAAAGTAAGTGCGAATCATGATAAAAGTCATATTCGCATTTATTTGCATGCAAAAAGACTTATATCAAAAAAAATAATTTGGTATTTGGAACACGAAATAAAGGAACAGCTTTTTCCAAACAAAAACATTTCGCTTAAAATTATAGAAAAATTCAGCTTATCAGAACAGTACAATCCGGAAGCACTGATACATGCGTATCGAGAGAGTATGCAGGAAGAATTGAACGAATATAGTGCGCTTTTGGGAAATGTGTTTCGTACTGCAAAAATGCAATTTGAATCTGAGAGCAAGGTTAAGCTCATTATGGATGAGACAATCATCGCCAAAACCAGAGGGGAAGAAGTCGTTCAATATTTGGAAAAGGTAGTTTGTGAGCGTTGCGGTATGGATTTGATTGTTGAGGTAAAGTATTGTAAACCTCAGGAAAGTAAGTATCGTAAGAACTCAAATGAACAGATTCGTCAACAGGTAAAAGCGATTGTTGATAGAACTTCGTTTGGAAAAACAGAAGAAGCTGCGCCTCAGCAAGCAGAGGGATTATTACTTAAAGAAGATGGAAAAGCTATTTCTGCTGGTAAGGAAAAGGATGATAAATCCGGTTCTTATAAACAGGCCGAAAAGAAAGGGGATTTTCGACGTCGCTACGAACCAGGAAGCAAAAAGTCGGATAATCCAGATGTTATTTACGGCCGTGATATTGAAGATGAACCAATGGAAATCGTAAAAATCGATGGTCCAATTGGTGAAGTTATTATCCATGGTAAAGTATTGTCTTTGGATTCAAGAGAAGTGCGTAATGAGAAAACATTGATTATTTTTTCTATTACCGACTTTACAGATACGATTATGCTAAAGCATTTCGTAAAAAATGAGGATGCACCAGAGATTATAAAAGCACTAAGTCCTGATAACTTCTTAAAAGTGCGTGGTATCGCAAATATTGATCAATACGATGGTGAATTAACGATTAGTTCTATCAATGGAATTAAGAAAATTCCAGATTTTACAACGACACGTATGGATGTAAGTCCAGAAAAACGTGTGGAGCTTCATTGTCATACGAAGATGAGCGATATGGATGGCGTTTCCGATGCAAAGGCCATTATTATGCGTGCGATGAAATGGGGACACAAAGCAATCGCAATTACAGACCATGGAGATGTACAGGGATTTACGGAAGCAAGTCATGCCATAAAAGGTCCAGAGGACATCAAGATTATTTATGGTGTAGAAGCATACATCGTAGATGATTTAAAAGGGATTGTAACGGACAGTAAAGGACAGTCTCTACAGGAAACCTATGTCGTATTTGATATTGAAACGACGGGATTTAGTCCGGAAGCAAATCATATTATAGAAATTGGTGCTGTTAAGGTCGAAAATGGAAAAATCGTAGACCGTTTTTCTAGTTTTGTAAATCCACAGGTTCCGATTCCATATCGAATTGAAGAACTAACACACATTAGTGACAACATGGTGATTCATGCACCAACGATAGATGCAGTATTACCAGAATTTTTGGCGTTCTGTGAAGGCTGTGTTATGGTGGCCCATAATGCAGATTTTGATATTAGTTTTATTAAGAAAAAAGCAGTTGATTTAGGGTGTGTTTTCCAGCCTACCTATGTTGATACCGTAGCAATGGCGCGTTTTCTTTTGCCTAGTTTGAATCGATTTAAACTGGATACCGTAGCGAAAGCGGTAGGAGTGAATCTGGATAATCATCATAGAGCGGTTGATGATGCAGCGTGTACAGCAGAGATTTTTGTGAAGTTTATTGAGATGCTAGAGGAACGTGGTATCACAGATTTGAATCAGCTCAATGAGCAGGGCAGTAATTCCGTAGACAATATACTGAAGATGCCGACGTATCATGCGATTATTTTGGCGACCTGTGACCAGGGACGAACCAATTTATATCATTTGATTTCCTTGTCGCACATTACCTATTATAATCGCCGGCCACGTATTCCGAAATCAGAGTTTATCAAATATAGAAACGGATTATTACTTGGTTCGGCTTGTGAAGCAGGAGAACTGTATCGTGCGATTCTAAATGGCAGGCCAGAAGAGGAAATCTCCCGCATCGTAGATTTTTATGATTACCTGGAAATACAGCCGCTTGGAAATAATGCATTTATGCTGCGTGATGAGGATTCTCCAGTAGAAACAGAAGAAGATATTAAAAATATTAACAAACGTATTGTAAAACTTGCAGATGACTTTGGAAAACTGGTGGTTGCGACTTGCGACGTACATTTCCTAGATCCTGAGGATGAGGTTTATCGCCGTATTATTATGGCGGGCAAAGGTTTTAAGGATGCAGATGACCAGGCACCGCTTTACCTTAGAACTACCGAGGAAATGCTCGAAGAGTTTGCATATTTGGGTAGCAGTAAAGCCGAAGAAGTCGTGATTACGAATACCAATAAAATAGCAGATATGTGCGAATGGATTTCGCCGGTTCGACCAGACAAGTGTCCACCTGTGATTGAAAACTCAGATCAGATGCTTCGCGATATCTGTTACAATAAAGCACATAAAATGTATGGAAATCCACTTCCTGAAATTGTGCATGCACGCTTGGAAAGAGAATTAAACTCGATTATTTCCAATGGATATGCCGTAATGTACATTATTGCACAGAAACTGGTTTGGAAATCCAATGAAGATGGATATCTGGTTGGTTCCCGTGGTTCAGTAGGAAGTTCCTTTGTTGCTACAATGGCAGGTATTACCGAAGTAAATCCTCTGCAGGCACATTATTTGTGTGATGAATGTAAGTATGTTGATTTCGACTCCGAGATTGTAAAATCTTATGCGGGTCGATGCGGCTGCGATATGCCAGATGCAATATGTCCGAATTGTGGAAAACCATTGAAAAAAGAAGGCTTTGATATCCCGTTTGAAACCTTCCTTGGATTTAAGGGCGATAAAGAGCCAGATATCGACTTAAACTTTTCAAACGAATATCAAAGTAAAGCACATAAATATACAGAAGTTATTTTCGGTGAAGGTCAGACCTTTAAGGCTGGTACGGTTGGAACCTTAGCAGATAAAACGGCTTACGGATATGTGAAAAATTATTATGAAGAGCGTGGTATCAAGAAACGCCACTGCGAAATTGAGCGAATTGCCGTAGGTTGTACAGGTATTCACCGTACAACGGGACAGCATCCTGGTGGAATTATTGTTCTTCCTGTAGGAGAAAACATCAATACTTTTACGCCAGTGCAGCATCCAGCAAACGATATGACAGTCGATATTACAACAACACACTTCGATTATCATTCCATTGACCATAACCTATTGAAACTGGATATTTTAGGACATTTGGATCCTACTATGATTCGTATGCTTCAGGATTTGACAGGCGTAGACCCTACGACGATCCCTTTAGATGACAAGACGGTTATGTCCCTGTTTGAAAATACGAAAGCGCTTGGTATTACACCAGAAGATATTGGCGGAACAGAGCTTGGTGCCTTGGGAATTCCAGAGTTTGGTACAGACTTTGCAATGGGATTGGTGCAAGAAGCTAAGCCAACGCAGTTTATTGATTTGGTCAATATTGCAGGTCTATCTCATGGTACAGACGTATGGTTGGGGAATGCACAGACATTAATAAAAGAAGGAACTGCCACCATTTCTACCTGTATCTGTACACGAGATGATATTATGACGTATCTTATCAATAAGGGTTTGGAAGCAGATACTGCATTCAAGATTATGGAAGCAGTTCGAAAAGGTATGGTTGCAAAGGGAAAAGCGAAACTATGGCCGGAGTGGAAGGAACAGATGAAAGCGCATGATGTACCAGACTGGTATATCTGGTCCTGCGAGAAGATTAAGTACATGTTCCCAAAAGCACATGC
>JAGBEZ010000076.1 GCA_017936725.1 Agathobacter sp. | reverse complement strand
GCTGAACAAGCAATGGAATATGGTCTTATCGATGGTGTTATCACAAAACGCTAATTTCAGCATAAATAATTAGCATAGAAAATAATAAGGGCTGCCGCAATACAATGAAATATGGAAGTTGCGACAGCTCTTTTTGGAAATAGGAGAATAAAAATGGCAGGAAAGAAAAATGATGTAATCCGTTGTTCTTTCTGTGGAAAAACACAGGATCAGGTTGGCGGAAAATTGATTGTTGGGCCAAATAGTAGTGCATATATTTGCTATGAGTGTGTAGATATTTGTTCGGAAATCATAGATGAAGAGGAATTTGGGGCAGTAAGAGAAGATTCTAGTGCAAAAGAAGAAATCAATCTTTTAAAACCAGAAGAATTAAAAGCATTTTTGGATGAATATGTCATTGGGCAGGACCAGGCAAAGAAGGTATTGTCGGTAGCTGTTTATAATCATTATAAACGTGTGCTTGCAGGAGCAGATTTGGGAATCGAACTTCAGAAAAGTAATGTGCTTATGTTAGGACCTACTGGTTCTGGTAAGACACTTTTGGCACAGACACTGGCAAGAGTTATTAACGTACCATTTGCAATTGCAGATGCTACGACACTTACAGAAGCAGGCTATGTAGGAGAAGACGTAGAAAATATTTTACTGAAACTGATTCAGGCAGCAGATTATGATGTCGAACGTGCGCAGCATGGTATCGTGTATATCGATGAAATCGACAAGATTACAAAGAAGTCGGAAAATGTTTCTATCACAAGAGACGTATCTGGTGAAGGTGTGCAGCAGGCACTTCTTAAGATTTTGGAAGGTACCGTTGCATCGGTTCCACCACAGGGAGGAAGAAAGCACCCACAGCAGGAATTTATTCAGATAGATACATCTAACATTCTTTTCATTTGCGGTGGCGCATTCGATGGTCTTGAAAAGATAATCGAAAAGAGAATGGATACCGCATCTATCGGATTTAACGCAGAGGTGCATAGCAAACACGATATCAATGTGGGTGATGCATTCCGACATGCGCTTCCACAGGATTTTGTGAAATTCGGTTTAATCCCAGAATTTATCGGACGTGTGCCTATCACAGTTTCCTTAGATAATCTGGATAGAGAAGCGCTCATCCGTATTTTGAAAGAGCCAAAAAATTCATTGGTAAAACAGTATACCAAACTGTTTGAATTAGATGGCGTAGACTTAAGCTTTGATGAAGAAGCAATTGGTGCAATTGCGGACAAAGCATTAGAACGTAAAACAGGAGCAAGAGGACTTCGTGCAATCATGGAAAATGTGATGCTCGATTTGATGTATCGTATTCCATCAGCAGAAGACATTTCCGATTGTACGATTACCAAAGACATGGTAGCAGAAAACTTGAAAGAGATGGAAAGTACAAGTATGACAGCTTCATAAGTTTTACTCGATAGGAATAAGGAGTGATTCATATGACAAGAATACCGGCGATTGCCCTTCGCGGCATGACGATTTTACCGGAGATGGTTGCCCATTTTGATATCAGCCGCGAGAAATCAATAAAAGCAGTTGAAGCGGCTATGAATGACAATCAGCGTATCTTTTTGGTGACACAGAAAGATGCAGAAATCGATAATCCAAAAATCGATGCGCTATACGAAATTGGTGTTGTCGCAGAGATTAAGCAGGTAATGAAATTACAAAATAATATTGTACGTGTTATAGCAGAAGGCAAGGTGCGTGCGAAATTGACGGCATTTGACGAGTGCGACGAATTTCTTTTAGCACAAGTCGAAGAGATAGAAGAGGTCGAGGAGCATTTGCCACCAGCCGTGATGAGTGCAATGAAAAAGAGCATTTGCGACAATTTTGCCAGATACGCAAAGCTTCATGGAAAGATTGCGCCAGATACGATAAAACATGTGCAATCGATTCAGAATCTGACCAAACTGATCAACTATGTGTCCAATGTAATGCCAGTAGGGTTTGCGGATAAACAGCATATCTTAGAGGCGAACAGTCTCGGCGAACGATATGAAGTGCTCTTGGCGCTCATGTTCCGTGAAATGGATGTGCTCGCGATTCAGAAAGATTTTCAGGCAAAAGTGAAGCAGCGCGTGGATAAAAATCAAAAAGATTATATTTTGCGTGAGCAAATGAATGTCATCCGTGAGGAATTAGGCGAAGGCGATACACAGTCCGATGCGGACGCATTTTTGGAAGCAGTAGAAAAACTAGACGCTTCGGAAGAAGTAAAAGAACGTATCCGAAAAGAAATTACACGTTTCAAAGGAATTAACACCAATTCTGCCGAAAGCAATGTAAGCAGAAGTTATATAGAGACACTTTTAGAACTTCCATGGGACAAAGTTTCTGTGGATAATAATGATTTGGATCATGCACAGGAAATCTTGGATGCCGATCATTATGGATTAGAAAAAGTAAAAGAACGCATGCTGGAGTTTTTGGCGGTTCGAAATCTTACCAGCAAGGGAGAAAGCCCAATCATTTGTTTGGTAGGACCTCCAGGTACAGGGAAAACCAGTATTGCGCGCTCCGTGGCAAGAGCTTTGGATAAAGAATATGTGCGTATTTGTCTCGGCGGTGTACGTGATG
>JAGBEZ010000075.1 GCA_017936725.1 Agathobacter sp. | reverse complement strand
CTAAGCCCCATTTCGTATATTTTAGACAAAACTATTTATTTGAAAGATACTCATGAATACCTGCAGCGGCCGCTTTACCTGCACCCATCGCAAGAATTACCGTTGCTGCACCAGTTACGGCATCGCCACCAGCGTATACGCCTTCTTTCGAAGTCGCACCTGTTGCTTCTTCCGCAATAATACATTTCCTTTTATTCACATCCAAGCCCTCTGTCGTAGAAGAAATCAGTGGATTTGGCGAAGTACCGAGGGACATGATTACCGTATCACATTCGATTTCGTATTCTGAGCCTGGTATTTCTACCGGACGACGACGACCCGATGCATCTGGTTCGCCAAGTTCCATCTTAATAATCTTGATACCTTTTACCCAGCCTTTTTCATCTACAAGTATTTCGGTAGGATTCTGCAGAAGGTCAAAAATAACGCCTTCTTCTTTTGCATGATGCACTTCTTCTACTCGCGCTGGAAGCTCTGCTTCGCTACGACGATACACGATATGTGTTTCCGCGCCAAGACGAAGCGCGGTACGTGCTGCATCCATCGCTACGTTTCCTCCACCGACTACAACTACTTTATTTCCATGGCTGATTGGTGTTTCATAACCTTCCTGGAAGGCTTTCATCAGGTTATTTCTGGTTAAATACTCATTTGCAGAAAATACACCGTTTGCCTGTTCCCCTGGGATACCCATAAACTTAGGTAGTCCTGCACCCGAACCGATAAATACTGCTTCAAAACCTTCCTCTTCGATAAGTTCATCGATTGTGATTGATTTTCCAATAACTACGTTTGTTTCAATCTTAACACCAAGTGCTTTTACGTTTTCTACTTCTGCAGCTACGACTTTGTCTTTTGGAAGACGGAATTCTGGAATCCCATATAACAGTACACCACCTGCCGCATGAAGGGCTTCGAAAATCGTTACTTCATAGCCAAGTTTTGCAAGGTCACCTGCACAAGTAAGGCCTGCTGGACCAGAACCAATCACCGCTACCTTGTGACCATTCATTTTCTCTGCTTTTTTCGGTTTGATGCCGTTTTCACGAGCCCAATCCGCTACAAAACGCTCCAATTTGCCAATTGAAACTGGGTCGCCTTTAAATCCACGAATACATTTGCCTTCACACTGGCTTTCCTGCGGACAAACTCGTCCACATACTGCTGGAAGTGCACTAGACTCCGAAATAATCTGATAGGCTTCTTCGAAATTTCTATTTTTCACCTGCTCAATAAATGCTGGAATATTAATAGAAACTGGACATCCCTGCATACAAAGTGCATTTTTACAATTTAAACAACGAGAAGCCTCTGCTACTGCCTCTTCTTCGTTGTAGCCGTAACATACTTCTTCAAAGTTTTTGGCCCTTACGCTCGCTTCCTGTTCACGAACAGGTACTCTCTTTAATACATCCATTACTCGTCACCTCCGCAATGTCCACATCCACCGTGGTGTGTATCTCCCTCTTCATAAGCCAGTTTTGCGCGACCTTCAGCCGTCTTATATTGCTGCTGTCTAGCCATTGCCTGGTCAAAATCCACCAAATGTCCGTCAAACTCTGGTCCATCCACGCATGCGAACTTCACTTCACCGCCAACCATAAGACGACATGCACCACACATACCGGTTCCATCTACCATAATTGGATTCATAGAAACGATGGTTGGGATTTCGAGTTTCTTAGTAAGCATTGCAGTAAATTTCATCATAATCATTGGTCCGATTGCCACACACTGGTCATATCTAACACCTTCATCATAAAGTGCCTGAAGCTGCATACAACCATTTCCATGGAAGCCAAAGCTGCCATCATCTGTTGCTACATATACATTCTTTGCAACCGCCTTCATTTCATCCATGTAGAATAAAAGGTCTTTGTTACGACAACCCATGATAACATCTACTTCTACACCATGTTCATGAAGCCATTTTACCTGTGGATAAACTGGCGCAATCCCCAGACCACCTGCTACGAAAAGTATCTTTTTCTGCTTTGTTTCTTCTAGATTCTTTTCCTCACAAAGTTCTGACGCACAACCGAGTGGACCTACAAAGTCCATCAGTTCATCACCTTCGTTTAAATCCATCATACGCATAGTACCTGCACCAATGGTCTGTACTACAATGGTCACTGTCTCTGCCTCTCTATTATAATCACAGATCGTAAGTGGAATACGTTCTCCGATTTCATCTGTTTTTGCAATAATAAACTGTCCTGGCAGGCATTTTCTAGCTACCATAGGCGCCTTAATTTCCATAAGCATAATATGGTCTGCAAGGACTTCTTTTCTTACGATTGGATACATAATGTTCCTCCTTGTGTAAAACGATAGTGTCATTTTACTCGACTAACAAAAAAATATCAATATCTTTTCTTGAATAAACCTTGAAAGGCTTCCTAGATATATTTTTTATATCCAGAAAGCCTTCTTTTTAACTATGATAAAAGAATTCGGTCATTATCAAGCATCTTATTTGCATTTTCTCTGAATTTAACAAGCAAATCATCTACGGTAAGGCCCTTTCTCTCCTCACCTGCCACATCTGCCACGATATGTCCGCTATCCATCATAAGTGTGCGGTTTCCAAGTTCCAAAGCCTGGTTCATATTGTGGGTAATCATAAGACACGTAATATTTCGTTCTGCTACGATATCCTTTGTCAGTTTCAACACCTTCTCTGCTGTCGCAGGGTCAAGCGCTGCCGTATGTTCATCCAAAAGGAGAATCTTTGGAGTCACAAAGGTCGCCATAAGAAGTGTCAATGACTGTCTCTGTCCACCTGACAAAAGGCCTACTGGCTGTTTCATCCTATCCTCTAATCCCATGCCAAGAAGGGCGAGCTGCTCGCGGAATTTCTCTTTGTCTTTATTGTTGATACGGCTAAAATACGCATTCTTTGACTTGCTGGAACGCAAGTAGGCCAAAGCCATATTTTCTTCGATTGTCATATGTGGCGCTGTACCACGAAGCGGATCCTG
>JAGBEZ010000074.1 GCA_017936725.1 Agathobacter sp. | reverse complement strand
CTTCTGATTTTCAGAAAAGGTCTCACGATATCTACGCTGGACATTTTTGATAAGTCCTTCCCAATCTAAGTTGTATACACCTTCACCACGCTGTCCTTTATAACGCACCTTAAGTACTCTTCCATCGCCACCATACATAAACATATCATGGATGTCCTTTGGCAAATCTTTAAACGGCGTATTTAAATCAAAACCATATCCTTCCGATAAGGCGCGAAGTGTCGCATAGGTGTAGCTGGATGGGTCTGTGCAAGACTGCCAGCCTATAACCTGAATCGCTCCTTCTGTAATCGCAAGACTCTTATCTGGAATCATCAAATCCTCATCAAATTCCATCTTGTATCCCAAACCAAAACAAGTCGGGCAAGCACCAAACGGATTATTAAAAGAGAAGCTTCTAGGCTCAACTTCGTCAATACTAATGTTACAATCTGGACACGCAAAATTCTGGGAAAAATTCATAGGTTCCCCATCTACAACATCTACAATCGCATTTCCTTCCGATAAATCAAAGACATTTTCCAAAGAATCCGTCAAACGCTTTTCGATTCCCGGCTTTACGACAAGTCGGTCTACCACGATATCAATGTTATGCTTGATATTTTTGTCTAATTTTATTTCCTCTGAAAGCTCATACTGTGCACCATCCACAATCACACGCACATAGCCACTCTTTTTCGCTTTTTCAAACAGCTTCTCATGCTGTCCTTTTCGACCACGCACGACGGGTGCAAGAATCTGAATCTTCGTTCTCTCTGGAAGCTGCATTACCGCATCTACCATCTGGTCAATCGTCTGCTTCGTAATCGCACGGCCACATTCTGGACAGTGTGGGATACCAATGCGTGCATATAGCAAACGGAAATAGTCATAGATTTCCGTTACGGTACCAACGGTCGAACGTGGGTTACGGTTCGTAGACTTCTGGTCAATCGAAATCGCTGGTGGCAACCCTTCGATACTCTCTACATTTGGTTTCTCCATTTGTCCTAAGAACTGTCTCGCATAAGAAGACAGCGACTCCATGTATCGTCTCTGTCCTTCTGCATAAATCGTATCAAATGCAAGCGACGACTTTCCAGAACCAGATAAACCGGTGAGTACGACAAACTCGTCTCTTGGAATGTCGATATCAATGCCTTTTAAATTATGTTCGTGAGCTCCACGAATTTTGATATATTTTCTATCTTTTTTCTTTGCCATGTTACCTCCATTTATAAAAGTTTAGCACGCGCCATTCGCAAAGACGCCTACGGCGTTTTCTCGTTGCTAACGCAACTAACTTTGCTCATGATACGGCGCTTATCTCATGGAAATCACATCATCCACATTCATGCTAGCATGATGTGTCTTCGTCGATTTCCATGGCTAAACTTTTTAAACAAATCATCTTGTCACGATATTCTGCTGCTGCCTCAAAGTTCAACTCTGCAGCCGCTTTTTGCATCTTCTTCTGAATCTCTGCAATCGTCTTTTCGAGTTCTTTCTTGCTCATAGACTCTGGATCTTTTGCATACTTCATTTCATCTGCAGCGACCTTCTTCGAAATCGCAATCAGCTCACGGACAGACTTACGAATCGTCTGTGGAGTGATACCATGCGCTTCGTTGTACGCCTTCTGTAATTCACGACGACGTTCGGTTTCTTCTATCGCTACACGCATAGAATCTGTTATCTTGTCCGCATACATGATAACATGCCCTTCGCTATTTCGAGCGGCACGACCAATTGTCTGAATCAAAGAAGTTTCGGAACGAAGGAAGCCTTCTTTGTCTGCATCCAAAATCGCTACCAGCGTAATCTCTGGAATATCAAGACCCTCTCGCAAAAGGTTGATACCTACGAGTACATCAAACACATCGAGTCGCAAATCTCGGATAATTTCCTGTCTTTCAAGCGTATCAATATCCGAATGTAAGTATTTCACACGAATCCCCACTTCACTCATATAACGTGTCAAATCCTCTGCCATGCGTTTGGTAAGAGTCGTAATCAAAACCTTATTATGATTTGCTACTTCTTTGTTTACTTCGCCGATCAAATCGTCGATCTGCCCCTCTACTGGGCGCACGGAAATCTCTGGGTCTAAAAGTCCGGTCGGACGAATAATCTGCTCTGTTCTTAATAATTCATGGTTGGCCTCATATTCCCCTGGTGTCGCAGATACAAAAAGCATCTGGTCGATTTTTCCCTCAAACTCTTCGAAATTCAAAGGACGGTTGTCCAGTGCTGATGGCAAACGAAATCCATACTCTACCAGCGTCGTCTTTCTAGAACGGTCGCCTGCATACATCCCACGAATCTGAGGCACAGATATATGCGACTCATCGATGATAATCAAAAAATCATCTGGGAAATAATCAATCAAGGTTTCTGGCATAGTCCCTTCTGGTCTGCCTGCCAAGTGTCTCGAATAATTCTCGATTCCACTACAAAAACCAGTTTCTTTTAACATCTCTATATCAAAATTTGTTCGCTCAGCAATACGCTGGGCTTCAATTAATTTATCCTCGCCTTTGAAGTATTTCACGCGCTCTGTAAGCTCCGCTTCAATATTGTCGCAGGCAGCATGTATCTTCTCCATCGGTACGACATAGTGAGACGCTGGGAATACCGCCGCATGATTGAGCTGTGCGCGGATTTCCCCTGTCAGTACATCAATCTCCGTAATGCGGTCAATTTCATCTCCGAAAAACTCCACACGAATCGCTTTATCCGAATTATTTGCTGGGAAAATCTCTACGACGTCACCATGCACACGGAAGGTACCACGCTTAAAATCCATCTCGTTTCGCGTATACTGCATATCAATAAGCTGGCGAATCACTTCGTCCCTATCAATCTCCATACCAGGACGCAAGGATACCATCATATTCATGTAGTCGTCTGGACTACCGATGCCATAAATACACGAAACTGAAGCAACGATAATGACATCCTTTCGCTCTGCCATGGCTGCCGTTGCAGAAAGACGCAGTTTATCTATCTCATCATTAATCGAAGAGTCCTTTGCGATATACGTATCCGAAGATGGTACATATGCTTCTGGCTGATAATAGTCGTAGTAGGATACAAAATATTCTACTGCGTTCTCTGGGAAGAACTCTTTCATCTCCCCATAGAGCTGAGCCGCCAAGGTCTTGTTATGCGAAATAATTAAAGTCGGTTTATTTAATGCGGCGATGACATTTGCCATGGTAAAGGTCTTACCAGAGCCTGTAACACCAAGAAGGGTTTGGAACTGGTTTCCTTCCTGAAATCCCTTTACAAGGGCTTCAATTGCCTGTGGCTGATCGCCGGTTGGTTTGTATTCGGAATGAAGTTTAAATATATTTTGTACATTCTGCATAAAACACCTCAATAATCTATAGGATAAAAGTTTGTCTATCAACCTAAACCATTTCCTCGATTCGTTTTACAACTTTATCAAAATCAGATTCAATTGGCTGTGTTTTGTTAAATATTTCATATTCATGGTATGCCTTTTCCAATGCCTTCTTATGCGATACCTTTCCATTGTCTCGCAAAATATCATATCTACGAAATTCCAAAAAGGCATTAATACTTTCTGAAAATTCCTGCATTGTAAAAACATTTTCTCTCTCAATCAAATCTTCAATATAATCAAAATAACCTGTAACAGCACGTTCTAATTGACGAATTTGTTTTTCATTCAAATAATTCTTGGCAATTGATGTATCTGACTTTAAAATTCGTCCATCTGGAGCATTTCTCCAAGTCGTTAATCCCATATTATCTTTTGTATGATCTGCTGTATCATATACAATTTCTGCTGCTGTTTTTCCTGTTATTGCATAATGGAATTTATTTTGTACTGTAGCATAGAATTTATATGTAACTTCTGAATTCTTGTCATAGTCTATACTACATTCTGCAAAAATATCCGTAATTTGTTGCCATATTCTTCTTTCGCTGGCTCTGATAGAACGAACTCTCTCAAGCAATTCACGGAAATAATCTTTCCCAAATAAAGTCTTTCCCTGTTTCAAGCGTTCATCATCCATGGCAAAGCCTTTTCGCATATACTCTTTTAACACATTCGTTGCCCAAATGCGGAATTGAGTTGCCTGTTTGGAATCTACTCGATAACCAACAGATATAATTGCGTCCAAATTATAATAATTGGTAGAAGAACTCTGTGTTTTTCCTTCTATTGCACCGTGCTGAGTGGTTGTTGCAATTTTTGCAACAACCACTTTTTCATCTAATTCACCAGATTTAAAAATATTAGATAAATGTCTGCTAATTCCTGATTTATCTATTCCGAACAATTCAGCCATAGCTTTCTGCGTAATCCAAATTGTTTCATCTTTTATAATTGCATTAACCGTAACATCACTTTGTTCTGAGTGATATAAGACCATTTCCATTTGTTTTGTTATTTCCACAGTTGTCATCCTCTCTACATTTTCCAATAATATGTGTAATCATCTTCATATCTCGTATTTTTCAAAACCCTTGAATAAAGTATACCACAAACCATTTTTAATGTACAGAACAAACGTTCTTTTTCTTTGTAATTTGTTCGACCTGTCCTCCATAGCAAAAGAACCGCCCTCTCGGACGGTTCTTGTATCATATTTCATTTGACTTGCTGCTAAATCATAAAGCAATCAATCATTCCCGCTACTACCGAAAAGGTTACGAGCGCTCTTGCAATCTGGAATTTGTTTTCTCTCTTTGAAAAGAGCTGGAAAACTACCGCAGCAATTGCCGTTCCACCGATCGCTAAAGTGATAAGAATCTCACCAATCATATAAGGTGGTGTGCTAAGTACACCACAGTAAGCGATGATGACAGCCCATACAGAAAGGAAATACAAAAGACCTTTCTTTGCTTTTTCATTTTTTAAGAAATAAACCAGCACGAGTGCCGCAACACTGATGATGCTCATTACGAAAAATGTAACTACGAGTGCGCCTAAAGGATCCATAAATAATTCTAACATAATTGTT
>JAGBEZ010000006.1 GCA_017936725.1 Agathobacter sp. | reverse complement strand
GATGTTTTGCACTTAAAACTACACAACTTTACACTTATAGCCATAACTATTTTTTATACCTACCATTCCTACAGGTTTTATGCAATCTTTTTTGGAACCAATTTCTTGTTTCTGATTTGCGTGTCTTTTCTACAATTTACATTCTTCATTTCTTATGTTATACTAACTTAATTAGACGTGAAAAATCGTCACAAAAAAGAATTAGAAATGGAGAATACTTATGACAAAAGAATCGACTATGCGTTTCCATCGCACATACAACATTCTATTTAGTATTGTTTTGGTTATAGCCGGGATTTGTCTCATCATCGGCGATTTGACAATCTACAACTCTGGCGACCAACCTTTCTCACGAGAAAGCGTTGCTGCTACTTTTTCTACCATAGCATTTCCAGTTTATCTTGCATTGGTAATGGCAGTGATTAGTTTTGTATGGGAGTTTTTCTCTCCTTCTGAAAAGGAAAAGAATCCAAAAGCAAAGGACTATCCTGCTTTACTGGAGTCTCTATATAATAAGAAAGACTTCTCTCAAGCAGAACCTTCGGTTCAGGAAGAGATAAAAGCACTTTGGAAAAACCGTAAAATACATATTATTATTCGTACTATCGTACTGATTGTATGTAGCGCTATATTCCTTTTTTATGCACTCAATAGTGCAAACTATCACCAGAGCGAGATTAATGCTTCTATGATTAATGCCATGAAACTATTAGTGCCTTGCTCTCTTGTATCCTTTGCCTATGCGCTGTTTGTTTCTTATCACAATGAGAAAAGCATCCAAAAAGAAATGGAATTGGTAAAGAAGCTGCCTTCTCTTACGACAAAAAATGATTCTGAAATCGTTTCAAATGAGAAAAATCTAAATCCTTACCGAAATGCAATTCTGATTGCTTCTCTTATCCTTGTTGTTTATGGATTTTTAAATGGCGGTACCGTAGATGTTCTTGCAAAAGCAATTAATATCTGTACCGAATGTATTGGATTGGGGTGATATAAATGGGAAAATTAGTTCAAAAGATAAAAAATCTTATGCCTAGCAAAAGAAAGTGGATTCAGCTATATGCAGCTCTTCTCTACAACGCGAATCTAAAAGGATTTGTTCAAGGCAGTATCTATAAAGGAAACAGCAAAATACTCTGTGCACCTGGTATCAACTGCTACTCCTGTCCAGGAGCGGTTGCAGCCTGTCCGCTTGGCTCTTTACAAGGAGCAATCAGTTCGGATAAAAGCACACTTTGGTATGTAGGCGGTATCCTCTTACTGTATTCCATTTTATTTGGAAGAATGATTTGTGGATGGATCTGTCCATTCGGTTACATCCAGGAACTTGTATACAAAATCAAAACACCTAAGATGAAAAAGAACAAAGTAACACGTTTACTTTCTTATCTAAAATACGTAATCCTCGTGTTCTTTGTATTTATCGTACCAATTACATACGCATTCCGTGACACTCCGCTTCCAGCTTTCTGCAAATACATTTGTCCAGCCGGAACTTTAGAAGGCGGTATGCTCCTTTTGGCAAACAAAGTAAACGCCAGCTACTTCTCAATGTTAGGACCTATCTTTACATGGAAGTTCCTTCTTATGGTAAGTATCATGGTCGGATGTGTATTCATCTTCCGTCTGTTTTGTCGTTTCCTCTGTCCACTCGGAGCACTGTATGGATTGTTTAACAAACTTTCCTTCTTCGGTGTAAAGGTAGAGGAACACAAATGTGTAAACTGTAATCTTTGTGTAAACCACTGTAAGATGGATGTCTTGAAGGTCGGAGATCAGGAATGTATCAGTTGTGGAGAATGTATAAACGTCTGCCCAACCAATGCCATTAAATGGAAGGGCACAGGAATCCTCCGTAAAAACAGCCATTTAGAGGATCAGCCAGAAGAAAACAAGAAAGCACGTAACACTACACGTGCAATCACGACAATTGCTATGATAGCAGTACTTATCGGTGTTATCGTATATTACTGGCAAACTACTCCAGACTATGTACAGCCAGAACAGGGACACGAAGTAGGCGATACCTGTTACAGTTACGAACTTACTCGTGTTGACAGCACTGGTATTTTAGAAGGCACCACTATTGATCCTACTAAGACAGGAAAAATCACGATCATCAACTTCTGGGGAACCTGGTGTACTCCATGTGTAAACGAATTACCTTACTTCGACCAAATTGCAACTAACTATGCAGATGATGTTACTGTAATCGCAATTCATACAGATATGATTGCAGATACCGCACCTGAATACATCAAAGGACACTATCCAGATTCTAAGATGATTTTTGCAAAAGATGAGCCAAATACGGAAACAGGAATCGATGTATACTATAGTTCGCTTGGTGGTCGAGATACCTATCCATATACTGTTGTTATTGATGAGCATGGTGTTATCGTAAAAGTCTTCTTTGAAGCATTGCACTATGAAGATTTAGAAGCTGTTGTAGAACAGGAATTGAATAATTAAGCTTTTCAAAAACCTCTAAATTCTGAGCGATTTTGCAATAAAACAGGCGGGTCAATTGGCCCGCCTGTTTTTGTTTCATTTTATTCTTCTACAAGTTTGTAGAGAGTAATTGCTTTTTGTTTTGTATAAGTGCCTGATTTGTAATAACGGAATCTCAT
>JAGBEZ010000005.1 GCA_017936725.1 Agathobacter sp. | reverse complement strand
TTTGATTCTTCTTAGCATTTACCAGTTTCATAACAATGTGTTCACGTGCTTTGTCATACTCTTGAAAAAGAGATATGTCAAAGTCTTTGTGCGGAAGATTATCTTGATATGTCTGGATAATATCCTCGTAAATATCCTCCAATGGAACACCGTCTAAATAACGATGGTAGTATGGATTTAAGTAAATGGTTGGTGAAATGTTGCGCAATGGATCAAAAATGACAAGTCCGTCATAAATAGCACCATTGTTTTTTAGAACAGGATATACATAAACGGATTTATGTAAATCCTGTTTGATGTGTTCTTTCACTGTTTCAATAAATTTCTGATATCTCATGTAATTCATACAGTCTCCTTTATATCAGAATTGTAACCGTGAAAATAAATTTGAAAAAAGAATCCACGAGGCATTTAAGCCTCGTGGATACGATAACAGTTTCCTGTTGATATTACAATAGGATTCTTAAAATATAAGAAGTTATTCTACAGTACGCGATTTTAGTTCTTGCCAAAGGTGATTTAAAAGAGCCGTCTTTTCATCATCAATCGAGGTGAAAACTTCACATTCAGCTAAAGACTCTTTCGAAGGAATCACGGCTTCATTATTTCGTACGTCTTCATCTAAAGCATCTACTACAGAGGTCAGCGGTGATGCATAGTATACATATTCAAAGTTTGCCATTCCCGCATCGTATTCACAGAGATAATCGATGAATAGTTTTGCAGCTTCTTCGTTTTGACAGGTTTTTGGAATAAACCATGAGTCAATCCAAAGGTTGGAGCCTTCTTCTGGAATGGTGTAAGCGAGATTTTCGTTGAAATCCATCGCATATGCGGCCTCACCAGAATAGATGAGTGCCATATGTGCGTTTCCGGAAATCATTTCATCACCGATTTCATCTACAAAATAGGCATAGACAATCGGAAATTGTTTATCCAAAAGTTTTAAGGCATCTCGAAGATTTGCTTCGGAGGTTTCATTGATACCATAGCCAGAAAGCTTAAGCGCTGGAATAAAGGCATCACGAACCGAATTCATCATAATGATTTCGTTTTTATGCTTTTTATCCCAAAGACAGTTCCAGGAAGAAACTTCCTCCTCTGTAACTTTTGTAGTATCGTACACAATACCAACGGTGCCATAGAAGTATGGAACCGTGTAACGATTCTCTGGGTCATAAGACTGTGCAAGTTTTAAAATATCGGTGTCCAGATTTCCGTAGTTGGAGAGTGACGAATAGTCCTGTTCTAAAACCTCGCCTTCGCTAATCAACTTTTGAATAATGTATTCGGAAGTACAGATGACATCATAATCAATTGCACCAGCTTTGTATTTCGTATACATTTCTTCTGGACTCTCGTATTCTTCATATTTGACATCAATGCCAGTCTCTTTTTCGAATTGTTTTAACACATCTTCGTCGATATATTTACCATAGTTTAACACGGTCAGCGTGTTTTTGGAGTTTTCTCCCTTATTGGAGGAGGAATTAGCATCTCCGCATCCAGAAAGAGAAGTCAAAGTAAATATAAGCATAAGACCTAATAAAATCAGTTTTCGTTTCATTTTAAGCCCTTTCTAAGTTTGCACTCTTTTTTCTGCTTGGCAAGTAATTTACCAACAGAAGCAGTATGAGTACGGTGAAGAATAAAATCGTAGATAACGCATAAAGTTCCGGCTTAATTCCCTTACGAAGCTCCGTATAGAGCATGGTAGAGAGCGTATTTACACCAGCACCTTTAGTAAAATACGTAATACTGAAATCATCCAAAGACATGGTAACCGCCATTAAAAAGCCAGAGAATACACCAGCACGGATTTCTGGCCAGGTGATTTTATAAAAGGCATAGAGCGGAGAAGCACCGAGGTCTAATGCCGCTTCATACGTAGAACGATTCGCCTGTTTTAACTTTGGTAGTACATTTAGGATGACATAAGGAATACTAAATGTAATGTGCGCGATTAAAACGGTCACAAAACCTAAATCTACAAATTTTACAAACAAAAGCATCATGGAGATACCAGTTACGATATCTGCATTCAGCAGTGGGATATTGGTAGAACCAAGATAAAAAGCACGTCCTTTTGCTTTCATCGCGGAGATACCAATGGCTGCTAAGGTACCAATAATCGTAGACACCACTGCAGAAATGATAGTAATTTGCAGTGTAGTTCCAAAAGCAGTCATAATCGTTTCACTTTGGAAACACTCCACATACCATTTTAAGGTAAATCCGCCCCATTCCACACGAGTTTTCGAATCGTTGAAGGAGAGGACAATAAGTACCAAAATAGGCAGATACAGGAAAAGGAAAATAATCGCCATATAGACGTTTGAAAGTGTTTTCTTTACCATACAGCTGTTCCCTCCCCGTCTTTATCAAATATATTCATAATCGTCATACTTACCATTACAAAAATCATAAGGACAAGCGATAAGCTGCTGCCGGCATTCCACTGCATTCCCTGCATAAAACTTTCTTCGATAACATTACCGATGAGAAGCACCTTGCCGCCACCGAGCAGTTCGGATACAGCAAAAGAGGTGAGTGCAGGTACAAATACCATTACAACGCCACTGATGATACCGGACAAGGTAAGCGGAATAATAATCTTAAAGAAAATAATGATTTCATTTGCTCCCAGATCATGCGCAG
>JAGBEZ010000073.1 GCA_017936725.1 Agathobacter sp. | reverse complement strand
TTTAACTCATCAATATCAAAATTATATGCCTTATTACAGAACTGGCATTTTACTTCGATACTTTCACCGTCATTGATAATATCGTCTAAATCTTTCTTGTTTATCGTAGATAACGCTCTGGATACCTTTTCTTTCGAACAGTCACAATAGAACTGCGTATCCATCGTATCTGTGATTTCCAAACCAAAATCTCCAAGGATTTCTTCTAAAATGCCCTCTGGAGAAAGTCCTCTTTCAAGCATATTTGTAACAGAATCCATCTCGGAAATTCTCTTTTCTAATTTTTCAATCACCTCATCACTGGTAAATGGCATAAGCTGTAAAATAAATCCGCCTGCCTGCTTTACTGAGCCGTCCTTATCCACCAGAACACCCAAACCAACTGCCGATGGTGTCTGTTCTGAGGTAGCAAAATAGTAGGTCAAATCTTCTGCAATTTCACCTGTCTGTAGCTGGCACTGTCCTACATATGGCTCCTTTAAGCCCATGTCTTTGATGACACTCAACACACCCAAATCCAGCGCTCCGCCGACATCCAATTTCCCCTGTGCATTTGGAGGAAGTTCCACATCTGGATTTGCTGCAAAGCCTTTTACGTTTCCCTTGGAATCTGCGGTAACTGTAAGCCCTTTTGCTGGACCAGAACACTGAATACGAAGTGTCAGTACGTCCTTTTCTCCCTTCATCATGCTTCCCATCATCGCACCTGCCGCAAGAAGTCTGCCTAATGCAGCCGTCATCACTGGCGAAGTGTTATGGGAAACTCTGGCTGTTTCTACCATTTCTTTTGGATTAATCGCAAATGCACGAATGCTTGCATCTGCCGCTGTTACCCTTACAATATAATCTGACATAATTTCACGTCTTCCTTTCTTTTCTTCTACTTTGTACACTCTCTTGCCACAAAGAGCACCTTTTCACTTTCCTCGGATACCGGCTCTTTGGTATAGGCATCATACATAGCCACAAACTCCAGCCCTGCTTCTTCTAAAAGCCGCCTAATTGTCGATAACGCATAACATTTCTGAAAATGGGTTTCCTCAAATCTCTGAAAACGTCCATCCGCTTCTTTGATATAAAGCGTCAAATCATACTCATTGATTTGCTCCTCGTCTTCATAATAATTTTCCCAAATGAAGCTTCCCTCTTCTCTTGTCTCCGCGAAAGTATTTTCTGCCAAAAGTTCTTTGTATTTATATGGAGTGTTGATATCAAACACAAACAAGCCGCCTGGATCCAGATAATTGTTTACGAGAGCAAAGACTTCCCTCAGTTCCTCTTCTTCCAAAATATAGTTGAGACAATCGCAAGCGCTATAAACAGCACGCACCGTGCCATATAACTCAAACTCTCTCATATCCTGCAATAAATATAAAATAGAGGGATCTGACTGTTCTTTTGCAATATCCAGCATCTCAAAGGAATAGTCCACACCTATCATGTCATATCCTTTTTCTGCCAGAAAACGAGTCAGTTTTCCTGTTCCGCAGCCCAAGTCCAAAACCAAGCCGTCTTCTATCCCATATTCTTTGAAAAGCATGTCCAAATATTCGCCCCACGCTTCATAAGGAACATTGTCCATGAACAAATCATAAACCTGTGCAAAGCTTGTATATGCGTCCATTTTATTCTCCCATTAAACGCAATTTTTCCTTCCCTTTTAGAACGAAAAAATGCAGATTTTCACAAATAATAGTGTATCAATATTTCTATGGAAAAGCAAGGTTGATATTTCCTTTTGAAACGATTATACTTGAATAGAAATAAAGAAAGAGGTTTCAGATATGACCCCAAATTTTGAACATTATATTACGCGAAATATTCGCGCTTTTTACAAACGACGCCTATTTTCGCCGATTCTATATTTACTGATTCTGTTGGTATTGTGGATTGTATTTCCGTTAGGAGAAATGCTCTCTCCACTCCCCCTCAAAAATGCAAGTCAGATAGAAGGCGTGTACGAGGCAAAAAAAGAATATGTTACGGTAACCTTTGAAGACCTAACTTTTACGGGCTACACCACCAACCGCTTTGGTTCCACCAACGGCTACTGGTACTATGGTATCAAGGATGATGTCTGCTACATCGTACTCTTAACACCGTTGACCTGTGAAGAAGGAAACCCTTCCATTGAAAATCTAAGTGTTACCTGCCGTATCGTAAACCATCCAAAGTTATATGAAAAACTATTAAATGAACTTTCCACAGACCTTGAATGGACAACCGAAGGAATGGCAAATCAGCTGCCAAATGTATTTTACAGTGAGCCGGACTATAATCCAATAACGAATTTTGTATTATTCCTTATCTATTTTGGCACCCTATTATACACGTTGCTTACCCTTATACGATACATTTTATATATCTTCTTCCCTTATTTGGCACCAGCCTGCCAGAACCTCATTGTCTTTGGTAATCCAAAGAAACAGTTAGAAGAAGCCGAAGAAGAACTCGCTACACTTCCACAGTTGGCAACGGAAGATATGTTTATTACGGAACACTACTTTATCATGACTTCACCATACGGAAATGCGATTGTACCTATCCAGGAAATCCTGTGGATTTATAAATATTCCACCTTACACAAATTCCTCTGGTAT
>JAGBEZ010000072.1 GCA_017936725.1 Agathobacter sp. | reverse complement strand
GGCGAAAAGTTCCACTCTGCATTTACCGTTCCATCCAGATATTCCTTCTTTAAAGGAATTCTTTCATCTACTTTCGCAAAATCTTTCTCTATCCGTTCTATCGCCTCTTTCAAATACCCTTCCGCCTCCTCTTTTGTCGGAAAAACAGGTTCCACCTCAAGCAAATATGGATAATTTTCTAATAAACCCTCCACATTTATCTCCAGCTCAACCGCATCCTTTTTCTGACCTGTCTGTCCTCGTTTTATTTGACCCTTCTGAATCACAGTTTCAGCCGTAACATCCGTGATAACAGCCACCAGTAGTAAAAGTAGAAATGCTAATATTACTTTTGATTTCTCGTTTCGTTTTTTCTTCATAGCCTTACCTTTAATATTTTCTGTGATAATAGGATTGCTACCACATACGCAGCAAGAAAAAGACTCATTGCTATAACGCCAAACCAATTGTGGTACAAGACTTTCATATAATCCCATGCAGAGAATTGAAGAAATGCCAAAAGCCCCAATGGTAAAAGGTTCATAATCTCTTGTTCCATTTTCTTTTCTGCCACCATAACTTCGATTTCCTGCTTTGCCTCTTGTTTCTCCGTCATCTGGTTGACCGTCACATCGATAATTTGCTTCCAATTACCTCCACTTCGCTTTCCAAATTCTAAAAGCTCTGCGAACTGTATCATCTCCTCCAATTTGCACCGATAAGCAAATTCCAGAAACAATTTCTCAATCGCTGTATTGTGTGCAGTCCTTTGATTGATTTCCTTTAATTCCTGATAAAACTCAGAGCCTTCTCCATAGAGATGTCTGATTTCTCTTTCTACTTCCTTCCAAGCATTCTCCATAGAAAATCCTGCCTGCAAAGAGGCGTTTAAGACCGTTATCCCATGTAAAAATTCCTCTCGTAACTGGTTTTTCTTTTTCTCTGCTCCAAATTTTCTCGCTTGGCATAATTCGAAGTACCAAATCACAGGAAAAAGTATCACTGCCCCAAAAGAACGATAAAACAGAAGCATAACCACCGCTGCAACGCCTGCTGCCCTAAGAAATACGATTCCCCACTCTCTTTTTGATAAGCAATAGTTCTCTCTATTCATTGCTTGCCTCCTTAGAAAGATCCCACTTTAAGGTTTCCTTCAAATCGCCTACTTTTTGTAAACTCCCATCCTGATACCGATACAGTGAATGTAATTGAAATTCACCCTCATGCAGTCCTAAAAGTTCCGAAACTTCTACTACTCTTCGTTTATGGTCTCGCCCTCTTTCCAAATGAATCATAATATCGATTCCCATGGCAATCTGCTGACGAATCGCTCGTAACGGAAGTTCTGTCCCCATGAGCACCATCATCTCAAGGCGGCTGAGCATATCTTTTATCGAATTTCCATGTCCTGTGGATAAACTCCCATCATGTCCGGTATTCATCGCCTGTAGCATATCCAGGGTTTCTTCCCCCCTGCATTCGCCGACGATAATTCTGTCTGGTCTCATACGAAGGGCCGTATGAATCAGTTCCCTGGCTGTAATCGTTTTTACTCCCTCCTGATTACTGTTTCGTGTTTCAAGACGAACCAGATTCGGTGTTTGCTGAAGCTGCAGTTCGGCAGAATCCTCTATGGTAATTACTCTTTCATTTGTGGGTATAAATGCGGATAGCGCATTTAGAAATGTAGTTTTTCCGGAACTTGTTCCACCAGAAATAAAAATATTATATCTGGCAACCACAACTTGTTTTAGAAATTCGGAAAGCTCTTCATTTAAGGTTTCCAAATCTATCAATGCCCGCATATTCATTGGAGTTCTGCCAAACTTTCGTATCGAAATCGCAGAACCATCAATGGCAATCGGCATAAGAACAATATTTACTCTAGATCCATCCTCCAAACGTGTATCCACGATGGGGCTGGTTAAATTTACAACTCGGTTATGTCTTCCAACAATCTGTTGTATGACATCCTGTAATTTTTCTTCGGAAGCAAAGTGATACGGATGTTCCTGGAACTGTCCATTCTTCTCATAAAAGATCCGATTCGGTCCATTCACCAGTATTTCGGTAATCTCATCATCCTCTAATAGTTCCTGCAAAACATCTAACTTTCGCAAGGAATTAAATACTCTCTGCTCAACAAAAATTCTTTGTTGAATCGTCAGTTGTTTTACATCCCTTTGATAGGACATTTCTCTGGCAATCAGTTCCTGTAGCTCCACATCCGACAGCTCTTTCGTGAAATCCATACGTTCTAACACTTGCTTACGAATGCTTTCACACAGCTGCTCCACGTGGCACCTCCTGCTCTAGGGTACCGCGTAAATACTCTCCCATATATCCCCAGTTCCATTTCTCTAGGAGCGCTCTCCAACTCATCTCTCTATTGGAGATTTGCGGAATCTCTATCTTTTGCAGTTTCTGTAAAAGCAAGCCTCTTTCTAATCGAGCAAGTTCCTTGGAAAAGGCTTCCTCTCGCCAGCTCGGCTCTTTTCCACAAAGCCAATATATCCTCTGACACTGCTCCATCATATCAAGCTGTCCTAAAAAAGCAGAACCAAAATTGATAATGATCTTTTGATATCCGAGCTCCTGTACAAGTAACGCAATCAAAGCATCATACAGTTCCTTGCTCCCCTCTGCAAGGCATTGATTATTCTGAACTGGACACACATAATCCCAATCTGCTTCATGCCGGATACATTCTAAAATTCTGCTCTTACTATGGTTTCCGGTTGTTACTGCACTTAACAAATCCTCCAAACCCATAGAAGACGCATCTTCCTCTCTGAATCCGCTATATGTTTGCAAATCCAAAACGAATACCTTTTGCTGCTCCCCATATATTTTCCCCAATAGCGCCGCAAACGGTGTCTGATATGCCTCCTGTGTAAGTGAAAACACGCCGACTATTTCATACGATTTTTCGAAAGAACTATCCTGTCCGCGAATCTTATCCGCAACAAGTAGTTCTACCAGTTCGGCTATTTTGTATACTTCCTGATACTTTTCAGTGAAAATGAAATTTTCTACGAGTGCGTCTTTCTTTTCCACAAAATCTTCTGTCAGATTTAAGATGATTTCTCCTCTTTCTACAAAACACATCATATCCTCTAGGGTATACTCCCCGGTAATGATAATTGCGTACACCAACGGGGTTTCCTCTTTTAGCTGGTCCAAATGTGTAAATACATGCAATTCATACATGTTTTTGTAATGATTCATAAAGCAATTTACAAAGCGTGCCTGATACTCCAGGTCCTTCATGCAAATCGCAAGTTTTGGTTTATTCATACATCCTCCTTCGCTTTCATTTGTTCTCCGCGTGAACTTTGTAGCGGATTATAGCAACCAAATTTTCGCTTGTCTATACTTTTTCTGTTTTTGCCAAAAATTTTGTGCACACACAACAAAATTAGTCCCCTAATTTTTGTATAGATTTGCCATTTTTTGCTTATAATTTTAAAAAAGGGATTACCTAGAAAAGAGGTGTACTTATGAAACTTTTTAAACAAAATCCATCACAAGAAAATACCGCTTATATGATTTTAAAAGACGATATCGAGAAAACCGCTTCGGATCTTAATGCTGCTTATACCAATCTGCAGCAGGTCACAGAACCGGAACTAATTGATTATTATATTTATCACACAAAAGCCGTTCAGACACGTTACCATTATCTTTTAAACTGCGCAAAAAAATTAGAGGATTCTTGCTTTTCTAATGAAACCGTATTATAATAGCCAAGGTAAAAGAATAAAAGGAGGTCATCCCATGGCAAAAGTTACGAAGGATACCATGATTGGCGAACTTCTCCAGATTAACGCAGACATTGCTCCACTTCTTTTGGGAATCGGTATGCACTGTCTCGGTTGCCCATCTGCTCAGATGGAAACTATCGCAGAAGCAGCTATGGTTCATGGATACAATCCAGACGATTTAGTAGAAGATATCAATAACTTCTTAGAGCATAACTAAATAAATTGCAAAAAGAACAGGACACATCGCCCTGTTCTTTTTATAACTACCATTCCTTTTATATTTCCCCAAGCATTTGCAATGCCTTTCCTTTTACTAAAAGTTTTCCATGCTCTTTCAAGAACGCCTCTTTCCCTGCAACCTTT
>JAGBEZ010000071.1 GCA_017936725.1 Agathobacter sp. | reverse complement strand
GAGCATATCTTACGAGCATCTTCCAGCAAGCGGGTCTCATTACCTATCACTATTCGTCCCCTGCGGTTTTTCATCCGAGAGATGTGTGGAGACGAAATGGAGAACGCGTTTCCGACCAGAATTTTATTGAATGTGCGTCCAGAGTATATGAAGCAGTATATCAATTGGACAAAGAACACGTCTATGCCACTCGTTTCGAGGTAGAAACAGCAATGGCAATATACGGTGCGACCTATCTTCACAATGATACACTCATTCTAGAAACTGGAATGGGTGGAGCGGAAGATGCGACAAATGTCATCAAAAGACCTCAAATCTGTGCTTTTACAAATATTAGTTTCGACCATATGCAGTTTTTAGGCGATACACTGACAGAAATTGCAACCGTAAAGGCCGGAATTATAAAACCAGCGTGTGAAGTTTTTTCTGCAGAACAAGACCCAGAAGTAAAGGCTGTTTTGGATGAAAAAATGGTATATGGAACGGTAAACTATGTCGATAACAGTGCCCTAGAGTTGATTTCGATAAAGCCAGGAGAACTAAAGTTTCGGTACAAAGGCTATGAATATGAAACTTCTTTGGCTGGCCTCTATCAGATGAAAAATGCAGCGCTTGCCATTGAGATTGCCCTTCATATGAAATATCCGCAGGAAATGGTAGCAGCTGGCATTAAAGCAGCTAAGTGGAAGGCCCGTTTTGAGGTGCTTTCTGAGGAGCCATATTTTATCATCGATGGCGCACATAATGTAGATGCGATAGAACAATTAGCAGAGACGATAAATTTTAGTTTTACAAATCAGCCAATTGACTTTATAATAGGGGTACTGAAAGATAAAGAGTACGAGAAAATGATGGAAATCATCACGCCGCTTGCGAATCGTATTTATACCATCACACCTCCAAACGCAAGAGGTCTCGATGGGAAAATACTCGCAGAGGAGATAAGAAAAATGCATCAGGATGTCATTTGCTGTGACTCCATTAACGAAGCGGTTACGATGGCACTAGATCATGGAAAAGAAACAGGAAACGCCATTTTGGCATTTGGCTCTTTATCTTATTTAGGCGAAGTCAGAGATTGCCATGACAAATATTATAAAATAAGCAGGAAGTACTATGAAGATTGATGTAAAAAAAGTACAAGAAGGCGTACGAATGATAATAGAAGGAATCGGTGAAAATATGAATCGCGAAGGACTTCGCGAAACACCAGAACGCATTGCGCGCATGTGTGAAGAGATTTTTGCCGGTTTGGATATGGACTGTGAAGAGATATTGTCTAAGACCTTTACGGTAGATAATGATGAGATGGTGATTGTAAAAGACATTACCTTTTATTCCACCTGCGAGCATCATTTCATGCCATTTTATGGAAAAGCCCATGTCGCATATATTCCAAATGGAAAAGTAGTAGGGCTTAGCAAATTAGCACGTGCTGTCGAGGTATATGCAAAACGTCCACAGATTCAGGAGCAGTTGACCGGACAGGTAGCAGATGCTCTGATGCAGCATTTAGCTCCAAAGGGAGTTATTGTTATGATGGAAGCGGAGCATATGTGTATGACGATGCGCGGTGTAAAAAAACCAGGCAGCAAGACGATTACTTTTGCAACGCGTGGCGTATTTGAAACAGACGAAACACTCGTCAATAAATTCCTTATGATGACCAAATAGGATAGAAAGAGAATAAGTATGAGAATTGGAACACATGAATTTGATGTAAAAAACCAAACCTATATCATGGGTATTTTGAATGTGACTCCGGATTCTTTTTCAGATGGTGGCAAATTTCACGGAATAGATGCTGCGTTAAAGAGAGCGGAGCAGATGAAACGGGAAGGTGCTGCCATTCTTGATATAGGAGGAGAATCTACCAGACCAGGATATACACCAGTTTCAGCAGAGGAAGAAATGGAGCGTGTGTTACCTGTTATTAGCGCCATCAAACAGCGTTTGGACATTCCGATTTCAGTGGATACCTATAAGAGTACGGTTGCTAAAGCAGCAATCCTAGAAGGAGCAGACCTTATCAATGATATATGGGGGCTGAAACATGATGAAGATATGGCATCTGTGATTGCACAAAGTCAAGTTGCCTGCTGTCTGATGCACAATCGCTTAGATATGGAATATAAAAATTTCATGACAGATTTGTTAGCAGATTTAGAAGAAAGTGTTGGGATTGCACATAAAGCAGGGATTGCAAGGGACAAAATTATCTTAGATCCAGGTGTTGGTTTTGCCAAAAATTATGAGCAAAACATCGAGGTGCTTCGTCATCTGGATAAGGTAAAGACTTTGGGCTATCCAGTACTTCTTGGGGCTTCCCGAAAATCTGTGATTGGACTTACCTTAGATCTGCCAAGTGACAAGCGCCTTGAAGGGACTTTGGCTACAACAGTAGCTGCGGTACAAATGGGCTACAGTTTCGTTCGTGTGCATGATATAAAGGAAAATTATCGTGCCCTCCAAATGGCACAAGCAATATATAAAAGGTACTAAACATGAGAAGAACAAGAGATTTTATTAAGGTAACAAATTTAAAAGTATTTGCTTATCATGGCGTTTTAGAGGAAGAAAAGAAAAACGGCCAGGATTTTTTTCTCAATGCAAAAGTGTATTTAAACATGAGAAAAGCAGGACTTAGCGATAAGTTAGAAGATACGGTCAATTATGACATGATAGTCATCTGTTTAACAGAAGTGTTTGCTAAGAACCGATTTGATACCATAGAAGCAGCTGCAGAATATACCGTACAGGAGATTATGGTACATTTTCCAACGATAGAGGCGATGGAGTTAGAAGTACGTAAGCCACATGCTCCGCTTACCTATGTGCCAGAAGATATTTCTGTAACCATTTACCGTGAATGGCATATGGTGTATTTATCTTTTGGTTCTAATATAGGGGATAGAAAAGAATATATCAACGAAGCAATCCATATTTTGAAACGTTCCAATGCGATTCGAAATGTAAAAGAGTCCGAACTGTTTGTGACAAAACCATATGGTCCAATCGAGCAGGAGGATTTTTTAAATGGTTGTTTGGAAATGGAGACCGTTATGGATCCAGAAGAATTGGTGGACTTCATTCATGAAATCGAGGATTCTTTTAAGCGAGATAGAAGTATTCACTGGGGGCCAAGACCGATTGATTTGGATATCGTCTTCTTTGACGATTGTGTATACAATAGCAAACGTCTTACCATTCCTCACGCAGATATGGAAAATCGTATGTTTGTATTAGAACCATTATCACAGTTGTGTCCAGGTAAAAGACATCCAGTTTGGGGTAAGACGGTAGCACAGCTGAAGGAGGAACTTGAAAGAAATGAAATTGGCAAATAAGATTTGGGCAATTGCATACCCGGTGCTTATGTACTATGTTGCGATTACCATGGGTAGTTTCGTAGCACAGATCATTTTCGGGACTGGCGTGGAACAATATATGCTTTGTAAGATTATAGGCAGTATAGTAGCAATTCCCGTGGTATTTGCGGATTATAAAAAAGACTTGATTATGACAGGTCGTTATAAACTTAAAAATCCTATTACGAGTCTACAGATGAAGCAGTTATTAATGGCCGTTGGTGTAACGATTTGTTTATCTATAGGTTTGAACAATGTCATATCAAT
>JAGBEZ010000070.1 GCA_017936725.1 Agathobacter sp. | reverse complement strand
AATGATTCGAAAAAATTGTCTGCAGCGAAGCGAGAGGAACTCTATGATGAAATCATGGAGAAAGCCGTTTCCGTTGGCTTGGGCTTTGTAGGACCAGAGCGTATCGATGAAATTAATATTTTGCAGGCGACCTATGAGGCAATGCGTGAGGCAGTCTCCAAATTAGATCCACAGCCAGATCTGTTACTAAATGATGCTGTAACGATTCCTGGACTTACCCAAAAGCAGGTTCCAATTATTAAGGGAGATGCAAAAAGTATTTCCATTGGTGCGGCAAGTATCGTGGCAAAGGTTACCAGGGACCGTTTGATGGAAGAATATGACCATATGTTTCCAGAGTATGGATTTGCTTCGAATAAAGGCTATGGTTCCGCTGAACATATCGCAGCGATAAAACAGTATGGTCCGACACCAATTCATAGAAAATCGTTTATTAAGAATTTTCTATAAGGGGAAGTGATTATGAACCATCAGATCAATTATCCCCTTTCACAGAATAAACGTCAGACGGGTGCTGCCTACGAATTAAAAGCAGAGGAGTATTTGTTTGGGAATGGGTATAAAATCCTGGAGCGAAACTTTCGGAATCGTAGTGGCGAGATTGACTTAATTGCAAAGAAAGACGGTGTCATCCGTTTTATCGAGGTAAAGTATCGTACAACATCTGATTTTGGAAACCCATTGGAAGCCGTAGATGCTCGTAAACAGAATCAGATTCGAAAGGTTGCGATGTACTATCTGATGAAAAACAAACTGAGTGAGTGGACACCATGTCAGTTTGATGTGATTGCATTTACAGGGGAAGAAATGACACACATAGAAAATGCATTTTAAGCAGATACAAACGACGAGTAAATTTGCAATTTCATAAAGGATGGAATATGAAATTAGAGAAAAAGAATCCGAACAATATATTAGTTGTTCGAAATCATGAGATAACAGAAAAAGAGGTTCTGCCACTTTTACATTATCCTCTTTTAGAGGGAACGGGAATTGTGGAGCACTGTTTTACGACACGTCTTGGAGGTGTAAGTGAGGGAGTATGTTCTACTTTGAATTTGAGTTTTAGCCGAGGCGATGACCCGGCTGCCGTTATGGAGAACTATAGACGCGTGGCAAAGACTTTTGGAAAGACGGAAGATGATTTTGTCTGTACGGACCAGACCCATACGACCAATGTTTTGCAGGTTGGGAAAACGGAAAAAGGATATGGTGTTACGAGGGAGAAACCATATACGGATGTGGATGGACTGATTACCGATGCACCAGGTGTGATTTTGTCAACCTTTTATGCAGATTGTGTTCCGCTGTATTTTGTAGACCCCGTGCATAAGGCGATAGGTCTTAGTCATTCCGGCTGGAGAGGCACAGTTGGAAGAATGGGACAAAAGACGCTAGAAGCCATGAAAACAGCCTATGGTACGAGACCAGAGGAGGTCATAGCAGCGATTGGACCATCCATTTGCCGGGATTGTTATGAGATTAGTGAAGATGTCGCAGAGCATTTTTATGAAGAATTTCCTGATTATGGAGAGGAAATCCTGATAAACAAAGGAAACGGCAAATATCAACTCGATTTGTGGAAAACGAATGAAATCGTGCTGTTGGAAGCGGGGATTTTGCCAGAACATTTGGCAGTAACGAATATTTGTACCTGCTGTAATGCAGAAGTGCTCTTTTCGCATAGAGCAAGTCATGGGAAACGCGGAAATTTAGCAGCATTCTTGATGCTGAAGGAAGATATATAGGAAAGGAAAATCTGACTTTTGAACGAAGTTAGAAGATGGAGATTATGAAACAATATGTAGATTATATCACAGACATCACTTGCAAACTTTTGGCAATAGACAGTCCTACGGGCTACACAAGAAAAGCCGCAGAGTTTGTCATCGAAGAATACAAAAAACTCGGCTACGAAGCGAAAATGACCGTGAAGGGCTGCGTACTTGTAGATATCGGTGGAAAGAATAAGGAAAACGGAATCGTGCTTGCTGCACATGTCGATACACTTGGTGCGATGGTAAGCGAAATTAAGGGAAATGGGAACCTGCAGGTTTCCCCACTCGGCGGCATGAATCCAAACAATGCGGAAGCAGAAAACTGCCGTATTATTACTCGTTTTGATGGCATTTATGAAGGTACGTTCCAGCTCAATAATGCTTCGGTTCATGTAAATGGCGATTACGATGATACCAAACGCAAATATGCAGGTATGGAAGTGGTATTAGACGAAGTCGTAAATTCCAAAGAAGACACCGAAAAACTTGGCATTATGGTAGGTGATATCGTATGCTTTGATCCAAGAACAACCATTACGTCCAAAGGCTATATTAAGAGCCGTTTCCTTGATGATAAACTAAGCGTGGGCATCCTTCTTGGTTACGCAAAATACTTAAAAGACCATAATATTGAATTGGAAAATTATCAGTATCATTACATTACGGTATACGAAGAAGTAGGACACGGTGGTACCGCATCGATTCCAGAAGGTGTCACAGAGATGATTTCTGTAGACATGGGCTGTGTTGGTAATGGTCTTACTTGTGACGAGCACATGGTATCCATCTGTGCGAAGGATTCCCGTGGACCATACAACTATGATGTGGTGACAGGGCTGATCCAAGCAGCAAAGGAGAATGACCTCAAATTTGCAGTGGATATTTATCCATACTATGGGTCAGATGTGGATGCAGCACTTAGCGCAGGCTATGATATTCGCCATGGTCTTATCGGTGCAGGTGTTTATGCATCACATGGATATGAGAGAAGCCACAAGGACGGGGTAGAGAATACACTGAAGCTTTTGGTAGCATATTGTAAATAAATATAAGAATTGAAAAGGTGTCGCGTTTGCGGCACCTTTTTTGTACACTTGACAAGAAAACACAAAAGAAGTATACTAAGTGTACTAAGATAGATAGTACACCTAACACGGTAAGAAAGAAGGGAAGTATATGAAACTATCCTCATTCCTGCATTTTGCAGCATTTGGAGTAAAGACGATTCTTTTTCATGAAAAGAAACCAATACTTGGAACGATTATAGTGACAGATAAATGCAATTTGTCTTGCAAACATTGCTCGGTAAATAATATTACAGCCGTGGTACATCCATATACACAGATGCGAAAAGAGATGCAGCAGTTGTATGACTTAGGTGTGCGCATCCTGTTTTTCTGCGGTGGCGAGACCTTTTTATGGAAAGATGGAGAGAAGACAATTCGAGACTTGGTGGTAGAAGCAAAAGAGATGGGATTTCTGATTGTCAATGTAGTAACGAATGGGACCTATCCAATTGATTTGCCAGAAGCGGACTTGATTTTACTCAGTTTGGATGGTGACAGAGAACGTCACAATATCATTCGTGGCGATACGTATGACAAGATTATGGAAAATATAGCCAATGCGACAGCGGATAACATCTGTTTTTACATGGCAGTAAACCAGATTAATAAAGAGCAGATTGCACATGTATGCCGAACTGCAAGAGATACGAAAAATGTTCGTGCGGTGTCCTTCAACTTCCATACGCCATACCCAGATACAAAGGAACTGGCGCTATCTGTTGCAGAAAAGACAAAGTGTTGCGAGACAATAAAAGAAATGATGAAGGAGGGAGCACCTGTCTTTAATTTAAAGAGTGCGTTCCCATATTTGATACACAACAATTTCCCTACACCATGTTATCAGTGCGTGGTCATGGAAAATGGAAAGTTAAGCGTCTGTGGCCGCTGTATCGATGTGCCTGGACTTTGTGAAAAATGTGGTTACTTTTTTGTGGCAGAATACACACTTTTGTTCCGAGGTAACTTAAAGATTATTTTTGAGATGCTTATGACGTATTTGAAATATATTT
>JAGBEZ010000069.1 GCA_017936725.1 Agathobacter sp. | reverse complement strand
TGACGATAAAGTTCTGTCATAAATGCCTGACAGAATCTCATGATTTCTCCGTCGCTCTTACCACGTGGGTCAAAGTCAGAACCACCTTTTGCACCACCCATTGGAAGTGTAGTTAAGCTGTTTTTAAAGGTCTGTTCAAAACCTAAGAATTTCATGATAGATAAATTAACAGATGGGTGGAAACGAAGACCTCCCTTATAAGGTCCAATAGCACCGTTAAACTGTACACGGTATCCTCTGTTTACCTGTGTCTGACCATTATCATCTACCCAAGCAACTCTAAATTCGATAACTCTTTCAGGTTCGCACATTCTTTCAAGAAGTGCAGCCTTTCTATATACTTCTTCATTTTTATCAACGATAGGTTTCAAAGAAGATAATACTTCTTCCACAGTCTGTAAGAACTCTGGCTCCTGTGCATTTTTCTCTGAAACTTTCGCGATTACCTCATCTACGTATGACATAATACATTCCTCCTTGGTTGTCATTTTATCTACATCACTCACGTATGTATCTCCTTTTCTTGACTATTTTAATCCCATGTGTGTCAGATTACAAGAAAAAATATTCTTCCAGACAATTCCAATTAATTATATGCAATATTCTTTTCAGTTATGGAATTGACGCTTTATCATAACAAGGCACAGCGCCTTGTTTCGTAGCATTTTAATTCAGCAACATCGCCATGCATCCATACATGCCCGCATCATTGCCAAGTGTTGCAAGTTCAAAACGAGTGTCTTTAAATGCATAGAAGGCATTTTCTTTAAAATGTTCTTGCACGGTATCAATAAGAATCTTGCCTGCCTTTGACACGCCACCACCAATTACGATAGCTTCTGGATTTACCACACATGCTACCTTTGCCAATGTAGCGCCAAGGATGTTTCCCAAATCATCTACAAGTTCTTTTGCAACCACATCTCCTGCTTTTGCTTCATCGAAAATATCTTTTGCTGTCAATGGGTCGAAGCTGCGAAGTGTAGTTTCGTCCTCACTCTTTGCCAATCTTCTTTTTGCCATGCGAACGATACCTGTTGCAGAAGCATATAGTTCCAAACAACCATGTTGTCCACAATTACACGTTTCAACTTCATCTGGATTTACTGTAATATGACCAATTTCGCCGCCTGCGCCATGGAAACCTGCTACGATTTTACCATCGATAATAATGCCGCCGCCTACACCGGTTCCGAGAGTTACCATAACGGCACTTTTACAGCCTTTTGCTCCACCCTGCCAGTTTTCGCCTAACGCTGCTACGTTTGCATCATTTCCAACTTTTACCTTCAAGCCTGTGAGCGCTCCTAACTCTTCCGCTACATTCACAATACCCCAGCCAAGGTTTACACAGCGGTTTACAATACTGTCTTCCTGAACTGGTCCTGGAACGCCTACGCCAATCCCCTGTACATCTGCTTTGCTGATGCCTTCCTGTGCCAGTTTGTTGTCAATGCCTTTTGCGATGTCAGGCAGGATCTCTGCTCCACCATTGGCAGTGTTGGTTTTGATTTCCCACTTATCTAATAGTTTTCCGTCTGTTTCGAAAAATCCCATTTTGATCGTAGTTCCTCCAACGTCTACACCAAAACCATATTTTTTCATAACTGCGTAACCTCCGTATATAAAAATTTTTATTCTTTCGATATGCTTTCCCTGATGCACATTTCCGTTTTCTTTAACAAATATTGTAGCCTTTTTCTAATATATACGCAAGACATTGTTTGGGAATTCTGACAAAAGAAAAACTGCTGACATTTTCTTCAAATGTCAACAGTCTTACTTACTGTTCCATATGCTTTCCGATAAAGCCGGCTGCCGTTTTCGCCACCTGCAAAAGTGCTTCATCGGAATTACCGCTATTCTCTTTGCATAACACTACAACAGCTCCGATGCAATCGCCGTGAGAAAGAATTGTTGCAATCGCCTGGCGTTCATAATCGTTTTCCCCTTCTTGCACAATCCTGATATACTCTTTTTGTTCCTTCTCTGAAACACGGTATACTCTTTGCTCAATTGCCGCTTGCAGCCTCTCATCCAGATTCTTTCCCTCAAATTCTTTTTTTCCTGCACCTGCTGCCGCAATTACGTAGTCTCTATCTGTCACACAAACTAATGCTCCTAATGTCTGAGCCATGCTCTCCGCCAATGCCCCAGCGAACTCGCTCAACTCCCCAACCGGCGAGTATTTCTTTAATAAAATCTCTCCTTCTCTGCTGGTAAATATCTCCATTGGATCGCCTTCTCGAATTCGCATGGTACGACGAATTTCTTTCGGGATTACGATTCTGCCTAAATCATCAATACGACGCACAATTCCTGTTGCTTTCATATTTTAACTCCTTTTCTCTACTCCAAAATGTGCCAAAAACCCAGTATTTATGCGGGTTTTCGGGATTTGTTGATTTGCTCAAATTACATCTCGCCCGAGCCAATTTTACCTCTTTTTTCGTTTGTCCCAGTTGGACATAAGGGGTTGGAGGACTTGGGTCGAGTTGTTGTTT
>JAGBEZ010000068.1 GCA_017936725.1 Agathobacter sp. | reverse complement strand
CCAGCAAGGGCTTCTTCTAAAGTGTTACAGATAAGTACACCTTTTCCGAGTGCAAGACCGTCTGCCTTTAAAACGATAGGCATCTTAGCAGTTTTTAAATATGCAATTGCTTTTTCAGGGTCATCGAAGTTTTCGTAAGCAGCTGTTGGGATATTGTATTTTTTCATCAAATCCTTAGAGAATGCTTTTGAACCTTCTAAAATAGCAGCGTTTTTGCGTGGTCCAAATACTTTTAAGCCTTCTGCCTCGAATGCATCTACCACACCGCCTACCAATGGGTCATCCATGCCGATGATGGTAAAATCAATTTCATTTTCTTTTGCGAAAGCAACTAATTTGTCAAATTCCATAGCACCGATGGCTACGCATTCTGCAAGACTAGCGATACCAGCATTTCCTGGCGCACAATAAATTTTGTCTACTCTAGAACTCTTTGCTACTGCGGTTGCGATAGCATGTTCTCTACCGCCGCTTCCTACGATTAATACTTTCATATTTTTTATCCTTTCCAAAGAAACCGATAGGCTGTAACAAGAAATTGCAACAGCCTCGGAAATTTTTATATGTAATTATTCTTTAATCACTGCGTGTCCATCTACAATGGATACTTTAGCATTTGCAATCAAATCAATTGCCCTCGGTAAAATTACCCACTCTGCCTGCTCCATAACGCGTTTCTGGAGCACTTCTGGTGTATCACCATTTTCGATATATACCGCCTTTTGCAAAATGATAGGGCCTGTGTCAGTTCCTTCATCTACGAAATGAACGGTTGCACCTGTCACCTTAACTCCACGTGCTAATGCACCTTCGTGAACCTTAAGTCCATAATAACCTGTTCCGCAGAAAGAAGGAATCAGCGATGGGTGAACATTGATGATGCGATTGCGATATTTTGCAATCATCTCTGGTGGAATCACTACTAAGAAACCTGCTAAAACAACAAGGTCTACTTCGTAAGAATCCAGTTTTTCCAAAAATGCTTTATTGAATTCTGCGCGAGTTTCATAATCCTTAGGAGAAATACAGATTCCTTCGATATTATGGTTTTTTGCGCGCTCCAAAGCATATGCATTTTTATTGTTACTGATAACTACTTTGATTTCGGTGTTGGTAATACTTCCATTTTCTACGGCATCGATAATTGCCTGAAGATTCGTTCCACCACCGGATACACATACTGCTATTTTTAGCATAAGGTAACTCCTTTTTCGCCATCTACAATCTTACCGATTACATAAGGTGTGTCGCCTGCGCTTCTCATAGCTTCCATAGCTGTTTCTACATCAGCTGGGTCTACGCAAACCATCATACCGATACCCATGTTGTAAGTATTGTACATCATGTCTTCTTCTACGTTTCCTTTTTCTGCCATGAGTTTGAAAAGAGCTGGCACTTCGTAACTATTCTTTTCGATAACGGCATGTTTTCCTTCTGGAAGCATACGTGGTACGTTTTCCTGGAAACCGCCACCTGTAATATGGCTACAAGCTTTTACTGTTACGCCTGCTGTTTTTACAGCCTTAAGTGCTTTTACATAAATTCTGGTTGGAGCGATCAGTGCTTCACCAAGAGTTGTACCTAATTCTTCATAGTATGTATCAAGGGTTTCTTTGTCCATGTTGAAAATCTTACGAACCAAAGAGAAACCATTTGAGTGAACACCTGTAGAAGCCATACCGATGATAACATCGCCGTCCTTTAAGTTTTCACCAGTGATGATATCTTTTTTATCAACAACACCTACTGCGAAACCAGCAAGGTCGTAATCGTCTTCTGGCATAAGGCCTGGATGTTCTGCTGTTTCACCACCGATGAGTGCACATTCTGACTGAAGACAGCCTTCTGCAACACCTTTTACGATAGTCGCGATTTTTTCTGGGTAGTTCTTACCACATGCAATATAATCTAAGAAAAATAATGGTTCACCGCCTGCACAAGCAATATCGTTTACACACATAGCTACTGCATCGATACCGATTGTGTCATGTTTGTCCATAACAAAAGCAAGTTTTACTTTTGTACCACATCCGTCTGTACCTGATACTAAAGTAGGTTCTTCCATTTCTTTAATCTTTGCTAAAGAGAATGCGCCTGAGAAACCGCCAAGTCCGCCTAAAACTTCTGGACGCATGGTTTTCTTTACGTGCTCCTTCATAAGCTCTACTGATTTGTAACCAGCTTCAATATCAACACCAGAACTCTTGTAATCCATTCTTTTTTCCTCCTGTATTTAACGTTAATTTAAAATAGTGCTCAAAGACACACACCTATAGTATACCTTTGAACACTATCTTTTTCCAATAATATATAGTAATTTTTATAATTAGAAATTCTAATAATATATCTTGTTTTTAAAACTGTTTCTTATAACTATTTTTACTATAGATTTTCATTTTTCAATGCGTCTATTGGATTATCAGCTTTGATTTTTCTCATGGAATACATCATTGTCGCAAATACTACTAGAAACACACTAAATACTGCTATCATAATTGCTCCCCATGGCAAATAATACCCAACGCTAAACCCGTTTGACATAACCCGATATATAAACCATGTAATCACCGCCGATATCGGTAAGCCATACAACAGTGCTCGACTTCCATATAAAACACATTCAAAATTCATCATTCGGCTCATTTCCTTATTCGACATACCTACGGATTTTAACATTGCAAACTCACGTCTTCGTAAACTGATATTGGTAGAAACTGTGTTAAATACATTCGCCGCTGCAATAAGTGAAATAAGCACAACAAAACCATAGGAAAATACATTAATGATTAAAATCAGGGTACGATTTTCTTCTACTCCCTCTGCATAATCTGTTAAATAGTTTTTGCTAAGACCATTCTCGACAACAATTTTTTTTATTGCTTCATAGGAGGCTTTATGATTTTTAGACAAAACATAATGGTCGCAGAATTGATTATTGTCACTAAGGTCTTGTAACACGTTTTCTCGTAAACTATATGGATATACTACAGAAAGGTCATATATATCACTCACGAAGTATGGTCTTTCTTTTAAAACAGCACCTACCTGAAGTGTTACCTGCGTTTCCCCATCTGTTGTCTCACCATCATTTACTTCTTCTATCACTATTTCTGCTCTCTTGGATTTTAAAATATTCGTTGTAACAAATTTTCCCAAATCATAATCAAAAAGTGTGTTGCCATCAATTGCTACCCCAAGAGGAGCACTTGGATTTGCATATTTTTCTTTATCCAACCTATGTTCTACAAGAAATTCCTCATAAATGCTATCCTCTACAAAAAGAGCACATACAAATACAGTTCTTTTTGAAATATCATAATCTCCGCCAAGAACTTCGTATAACTCTTTTAAATAATCTAAATAAGACTCCGACAAATACTTCTGTTCAATAATTACCCTCGTTGGATGCTTCGCAACATAAGTTGCATCCGTTACACCTTTAGCCCCATCAAAAAGTGTGGATAATTCCTGGTGTGAAATCAAGCCAGTATCTATTCCATTTTCGATTTCTTCCAAAGTCATGTACATCGTTGGATCGTAATTATACACAATATCATATCCATTTTCCGAAAAGCCGCTTTCTATCGAATCAGTTAAATAACTTGTAAAAGCAGATGCAGATACGAAGAGTACGATACTCATAAAAAGACTAACTACTGTTGTGCGGTATTTCTTCTTGCTACGCTTGTAATATTTATCTGCTATCATCCCTGGAAGCCCAAACATATGATAGATTAATGTCTCCATTTTTGTCTTTTTACTAGTTGTCTCTTCCTTGCACAACTTCTTTTCCTCACGCTTTGAAAGTTTCACATCTCCACTTTGGCGAATGGCATCTACTGCCGTTACCATGGTCGCACGTTTAGAAGGAATCCATGCTGAAATTAGAACTGTAACCAACGTAATCAAACAAGCGGCCACAATTGAAGTCGGATGGACGCAAAGCGTAAGTGGAACCGCATATCCTGTCAATGTACTAAACGCTTCATTTACAAAATAAAATGTCACGCCCATACCACCAATACCTGCTAAAATTCCAAGCGGAATTCCAATTACACTTACAAACAATGCCTCAAATAATACCATCTGTCGTAGTTGTTTTTTGGTCGCACCGATAGAGGAAAGCAACCCAAACTGCTTCGTTCTTTCTGACACCGAAATTGAAAATGCATTGTAAATCAGTGATACTGAACCGAACATAATGAGTCCGCATAAAATTGCTGTTAATCCATATGACACTGCATAAAATCCCACGAAATCAGACACTCCTAGATACGTCAAAACACTTGAATTGTAGGAAGCCCCTGGCAAATATCCATACCATTCTAGTGCTTTACCTGGATCATCCAATTTGAAATAAAAGTTGTAAAGTGCACCTTCTGGTCTTACCTTATCCATAACAGTAATGGCGGTATATCCTGGTGCTGAATAATTTTCAAAGGAAGGTCTTTCGTAGAATCCGACTACTGTGTAGGTACGAGTGTCTATCACTTCCAAGTTTTCGAATTCCTGTTGTAGAGCTGTGTCACTTCCTTCTACTGGCTCCCCTTCTTTTGCATTCAGATATGGATTATTCTGTCCTAATGTATAGCCGTCGCTGACACGATTTCCGAGTTCTAATGTCAGGACATCGCCTACCTTGTAATACACCTCTCCATTTTCTGCCAAATGCTCTGGCAACAGGATTTCATTCGCCGTTTGTGGCAAACGACCGCCTGTTAGATGTACCGGCATCTTCTCGCAAAAGCGTTTATCTGTACCAATTACATAAAGATATGGCTTGTATTCGTTCGTACAGCCTTCGGCATAAGCGTAGCCTAACTGCTGATTGTAAACATAACTTTCAACTTTCCCCTTCGCAAATATGTCTGCTTGGTCTAGATTCTCGCTCCTTCTCATGAAGTCATATGGTTTCTTAAAAAACTCAAAGAACTCCGCATCTGTTTCTGTCACGCTAATATGCCAGTCACCCTCACTGTAAATGGCATTTTGCACCATGTAATTCTGCATTGTCGACAAAGTGGCTGTTACTGCAATAAACATGGAAGCCGACAAAATAATTCCAATAATCGTCACAATGGTACGGGTCTTATTCTTCTTTAATATCTCTAAAGTCACCTTGTTGAAAATACTCATCATCGAATCACCTCATCTCGAATGATTTTTCCATCCTCAATGGCAATGATGCGGTCTGCCTGAAGTGCAATATTTTCATCGTGGGTAATCATAATCAAAGTCTGATTGTATTTCTTGTTTGAAAGTTTCAAAAGCTCTACGATTTCCTGACTGTTTTTGCTATCCAAGTTTCCTGTTGGTTCATCCGCAAGCACAACTGCTGGTGCATTCATCAGAGCACGACCAATTGATACTCTCTGCTGCTGTCCTCCAGACAACTGATTTGGCAAATGATTCTGTCTTTCCTCTAATTTGAGCACCTGTAAAAGTTCTTTCAAATGCTCTTTATTTACCTTCTGCCCATCCATAAGCACTGGAAGGGTAATATTTTCTGTTACGTTTAATACCGGAATCAAGTTATAGAACTGATAAATGAGTCCCACCTGTCTGCGTCGGAAAATGGCTAATTGCTCATCATTTTGTGCATATACATCACATCCGTCTACATATACTTTTCCACTAGTTGGCTTATCTACCCCACCTAAAATGTGTAAAAGTGTAGATTTTCCAGAACCCGATGGCCCGATAATCGCTACGAACTGTCCTCTTTCAATGGAAAAAGATACGTTATCTAAGGCTTTTACCTCTGTTTCCTCTTTTCCATATACCTTGCTTAGATTTTCTACTCTTAAGATTTCCATATGATATCTCCTTTTCCTGCAAGAAGGACATCAGGCTTCGGATATTTGATGTCACTCTTGCTTTTTACAGTTCGAATTTAACATGTCAATATGTCTTTCGTGTGACTTTTCGCTTACAAATGTGTCACATTCAAGTCACGTCCCTGTAAAAACGAATCGTAAACTTTGCCCCGCCTTCCTTCTTATTCTCAGCTTTGATCGTACCGTTTTGTACATTGATGATACCACGTGCTAGTGCAAGTCCTACACCAAAACTTTTATCGTTCGAATTCTTTCCTTTATAAAATCGTTCAAAAACATGTGGCAAATCTTCTGTTGAAATTCCACATCCAGTGTCTTCTATGATGATTTCTTGGTACAAAGTATTATCGTTCGCACTTATTCCCAAAACTCCTCCGTCTGGTGTATGTTCCATACAGTTTTTCACGATATTTCCAATGGCTTCACTCGTCCAGTTTACATCACCTACGAAATGTCCTGTTGCATCTATTTTTAGTTCCTGCCCATGCAATTCAATTGGTATAAGAAGCGGTGTTACACTTTGCTGGATAAGAT
>JAGBEZ010000067.1 GCA_017936725.1 Agathobacter sp. | reverse complement strand
CTTATTGTAACCGGTATGAATCCATTCGTTACCACACAGGGCTTTGCAAATATCGCGATGCTTACCACCATTATCGGTGCCGTAATCAATATCATTTTAGACCCAATCTTCATCTTTGTGTTTGATATGGGTGTAAAAGGCGCTGCTCTTGCAACTGTACTTAGCCAGGCAGTTGGTGCGATTTGGATTCTTCGATTCCTTACGGGAGAGAAAACAACATTAAAGCTTCGTATGGAAAACATGAAACTGGATCCAAAAGTATTTGGTCCAACCTTAGCACTTGGTATTTCGCCGTTTATCATGGTTTCTACCGAAAGCTTGCTTTCTATCAGTTTTACCACCAGCCTATCTAAATATGGCGGTGATGTGGCGGTCGGTGCGATGACCATTATCACAAGTATCAATATGCTAGTTACTATGCCTCTTCAGGGCTTTACGCAAGGCGGACAGCCAATAATGAGTTATAACTATGGTGCAGGAAATGCAGACCGAGTAAAGAAAGCGTTCTTTATGCAGTTTGGTGTCTGTGTCGGCTATGCAGCCATCTTCTGGTGTCTGTGTATGATAATTCCAAATGTACTCGCCGGCATCTTCACTACCGATGCCGCACTGGTCGAATATGCATCATGGGCACTTCGCATTTATATGGCTGGTATCTTCGCTGTAGGCTTCCAGCTTGCTTGTCAGCAGAGTTTCATGGCACTTGGACAGGCAAAATACAGTTTGATTATGGCGTTGCTTCGTAAAATCATTCTGCTGATTCCACTGATCTTTATCTTACCAAACTTCTTTACAGATAAAGTATTCGCTGTATTTGTAGCAGAACCAGTCAGTGACATTATTGCAGCAACTGTAACAACGCTTCTCTTCTTTACACATTTTAAAAAAATTATGGCAAAATCGAAATAGACATGCAAAAACGCTTAGGCCTCCACAAAGGTCTAAGCGTTTTATATTACTGTGCCTCAAACTCTCCTGTTTCTTCCCCTACCGTAATCGTATAGGTCTCTCCTTTTTCAATATCAGGACTGCTTAAAATTACAATTGCAAAAGGAAGTTCCGGTGTAGCAGAAATCACTTCCTTACCACTGGCATCTGCCAGTGTAATCTTCGTTCCTGCTGCTTGATTTCCTATTTTTACCGCGATGACACCTTGTTTTGAGTCGCTAAAGCTTTGTGCCATCATGCCTCCACCTGTTCCGATAAAGGTACCTCCATTGATTACACCACTCACATCATAGTCAAGTGTGGCAGTATCTCCCTGTGTAGGTCCACATACCGTTATCGAACCACCTGTAATTTCCAATGTGCCATTCGCATCAATGCCATCTCCGGATGCTTTAACATATAAGGTTCCTCCTGAAATTAAAACACTTCCATCAGAGGAACCACCCATCATGCCTCCTGGGCCTCCCATGCCACCTGCGCCTTGCATATCATTTGGGGCACCACCTGGGCCGCCTCGTCTGCCTCCGTCAGGTCTTTGACCTGGTCTGCCTCCCGGGCCTCCAAATTGGTCATTTCCCATTCCGCCAAATCCACTGTTGTCGGTTCCACCAGCAGCATTTAGACCATCATCACTTGCAACAATTCGAATATCTCCACCCGAAACCTCGATATCCAAGGCTTCAAGTCCCTCATAAGAATTCGTGATATTCATTTTTCCACCGCCCACAAGCAGTGTTGCGTCCGCATGCACTGCATCATCCTTTGCGTTGATTTCAAAGTCGCCATCTTTCACATAGATATTCGTATCGCAATGCAGACTGTCTTCTCCAGAAACGATATTGAGAGTTCCACCTGCAATTCCTAGCATATCGTTTGCAGCCAAACCATGCGTCGCGGAATCGATTTTATAATTTCCACCTGTAATCAGCAAATCATCCTTTGATACAATTCCATGTGCTCCCGGACTCTTTACCTCTAAACTTCCGGCACCATTTAAGGTCAAATCAGATTTCGAATAAATAACACCATCGATTTCTTCTCCATCAATGGCTTCAAGTGTCTTTCCACTCGATAGCGTATTCTCTGTACCTTTTTCTAATGTAAGGAACACCTTATCCGATTGCTTCACATAAATGGCTGCGCCAGTTTCGTTGTGAAGTGAAGCGCCATTTAATACAATCTGTGTCTTGTCTGTTTCTTCGGAAGCGACTACCAGCATTCCATTGTCCAGACTGCCTGATACGACATAGGTTCCTTCATCTATAATCGTAATCGTACTTCCCTTTATCTCTACTGCATTGGAATCACAAGTCGCAGAAGTTCCTTTCAGTTTAATGTACGCACAATTCTCTTCATACTCTGTTTTAAAATCACGCTTACTGAAAACTTCATCGGTGTTAATAAGCGTAGATTCGTTATTATTTTCTGCATCGTTATTCGTTTCCGAATTGTTGGAACCACCCTGCGTTCCACATCCAGTAAACGCCAATATTGCAATTAATATAATTGCTACTATTCTTCTTTTCAAAATAATTCCCTCCTATAATTCTTCCACAGAATTATCCTGCTTAGAAAGTGTAATTTCCAAGTTTCCATTTCTACAACGAATCATATCCAGCATTTCCTTTTCGGATACACCCTTTTTCATTTTAATATTATATGTAATACGGAACATGCTTCCCATATTGAAGGATTTTACACGCACCAATTCACATTTATCTGTATATGCTTCCCAAACATCATCAAATATATGACCATAATCCAAATCCTCTGGAATCGCAATACGAATCGTTTTATAACGTAATGCATTCTTTTGAATACCAAAATCCAGATGATTGTAAACGGTGAATACCGCGCTCATAACTACAGCAAACACGAACCCAAATCCGATATAACCCATACCAGTTAAAAGACCGGTTCCCATCGCAAGAAACAGCATCGTAATCTCTTTTGCTGAGCCTGGAACGGAACGGAAACGCACCAGAGTAAATGCTCCCGCAACTGCAAGTCCTGTTCCGATGTTTCCATTAACCATCATAATTACCACACAGACAACAGCTGGTAACATGGACAGTGTCATGATATAACTTTTGCTATATCTAGAATGTAGCATATATCCAAACGCTAAAATAATACCTATCAATAATGAGCAGCCCACACAAAGCAAAAACTCATCCACTCCAATTGTTCTCGTCATATCCGTGTCAAAAAGACCTAAAAATAATGTATCCATTTATATTTGTTCTCCTCTCATTTTTGGATAAATAATATTCTGATAAGCCGTTCCATATTTTGAAAACGATGTCTTATAAAGCTTTTCTTTAGATAAAATTTCGGTCATCCAAAGAGGTATTCCCCCAACACATTTGATTTCCATCACAGCCTTTCCTTCTTCTAGCACAGGAATACCTCCGCTATCCGACTCAAAAGACATATCTTCCTGTCGGCATAAAATGTTTTCATCAAAAGTAATACGAAACTCTCCACCATCTTTACAACAATAGGCTTCTCTTTCATAGGAAAGAAACAAGGCT
>JAGBEZ010000066.1 GCA_017936725.1 Agathobacter sp. | reverse complement strand
TGCATTTCCCTCAAATTTATAATAAATCTTATGTTCCAGACTCGCCCAGAAATCCATACCAATGGTACGAATCTGAATCTCCACTTTCGTATCTACTACTTTTTCACCAATAAAAATTGGCACAGATACAAGCATATGAAAGCTCTGATAGCCGCTTGGCTTTGGATTGCGAATATAATCCTTTACTGAAATCACCGTCAAATCATTTTGTTTTCCTATCATCTCAGCTATTTTGTAAATATCAGAGGTAAAGGAACAAATGATACGTACACCCGCAATATCATTGATATGCTGAATCATATTGTCTACATTGATATCCAAGCCATGACGTTTTAATTTCTTTACAATACTCTCTGGTGTCTTGATTCGCGATTTGATATATTCAATTGGTTCATATTTGTGTACATGTCGAAATTCGTCGTTAAGAATCTCAAGTTTCGTGGCTACTTCCTTTAACGCTGAGTTATACAAAAACATCAGTGTCTCCCAGCTCTCCACGTCCTCATTAAAAATAAAAGATGTATCCATCGAAAAACCTCCCCCATTAATCTTCTTCGATCACATGCAACTCAAGAAACTGAAACTCAATCTCTTCCACAAAATTGTCCTGATAAAACCTTGTTTTTGCCAGACGTTTAAACTCCTTAATATTGGAATCCAGCCAAATAGGTTTTCCCAAATCAAGACGATTACACGCTTCGTGTAATGCATGAAAAACTTTGTGTGTGCGAGTTTCCTCACTATAATCTTCAATTGTTTCAGAATGTAACATATGGGCATTATCATCAAATACTTTAACCCAAATTCGCATAATATACTTCCTTCCTTATTTTTTGCGGCGTTGGCGATTTGCTTCATACATAAGAAGTGTCGCAGAAATCGCAGCATTTAAAGACTCTACCTGTCCTTCCATCGGAATCTTAATATAAGTATCCGCAAGATTTGCAATTTCATCCGACAAGCCATTTCCCTCATTTCCAATCAAAAAGCCACAGCCTGACGTATAGTCTTCTTCATCATAGGAATGCTCGCCTTTTAAATGCGCCGCATAAAGAGAAATCCCTTTTTCCTGCAACTGTTTCATCAGTGCAGGCAAATCCTCGGTCACATAGAATGGCACACGATAAATACTTCCCATCGTCGAACGAATCGTCTTCGGATTAAACAAATCCACCGTCGTTTTATTCATAATGATGCCTGTCACGCCTGCGCCTTCTCCTGTACGCACCATTGTACCGAGATTCCCTGGATCCTGGATACTTTCCAAAATAAGTAGGTGGCTCTTGTCTCCCGCCATTAAGTCCTCTAATGAATACTCTGGCATCGCAACCACCGCCATGATTCCCTGTGGTGTTTGTGTATCCGAAACACTTTTAAATACGTTGTCTGCCACTACTTCGTAGATGGCATTTGCCTGCGTGCACTTATTTTTCAGTTCAGATAGTAACGCTTTGTTTTCCTCATTATTTTCAAAATTCTCAGAGACATATACCGCTTTTAGTTTTTCCAAAGGTGCTTCCACCACCATTCGCGGACCTTCAACAACGAATGTCTTTGAATTTCTTCGCTCTTTACTTTTCTTAAGTAATACACTTATATTTTTCATTTGTTGGTTACTGGTACTGGTAATCATTTTCTTGTCCTCATATCTATTCAGAAAACTACGTCTAAACACCTTCTATTTCCTTATTCAAAGTGTAAGTGTCATGCAGTTAGATTTATATTTTGTGACATTATGAGACTTTCGTGTAGCTCTTAGTGGGCATGCTTTTTTAAATGTCATGTGCCGTGCGCCTGTTTGAGGTGCCGCACTTGCACCGAGTTTAAGCATGGCACATGTAATATCAACTAAAAAGTATGCCCACTTAGAGATACTAGAAAGTTGAATTGGAACGAAATATAAGTCTAACTGCATGACACGTATATCTTAGATAAGGCTCTTAGAAATATAATGCATATAATCTGGAATATCTTTCTTCATCTCTAACGCTTCTGCCATGTCAAAATCGCAAAATTCCCCATTCTTATACGCTACGACACGATTTTCTTTGCCTTCACAAAGAATATCTACCGCCATCGCCCCCATCACGGAAGCATACACACGGTCCTTACAGGTAGGTACGCCGCCTCGCTGCATGTAGCCTAAGATAGAAGCACGTGTTTCCATGCCAGTTGCTGCTTCGATACGCTTCGCCATAGACGCAGAATGACCAATACCTTCTGCGTTAATGAGGATGTGATGCTGTTTTCCCTTCTTACGATGCTCAATTACATGATTAATAATTTCCTGCTCGTTGTGGTTGTATTTTTCTGGCAAAAGAATGTCCTCTGCACCACAGGCGATACCACACCACAATGCGATATAACCCGCATGACGTCCCATAACTTCGATGATAGTACAACGGTCATGTGATTTGGAAGTATCACGGATTTTATCGATTGCTTCCATTGCAGTATTAATCGCAGTATCAAAACCAATCGTATAATCGGTACATGCAATATCTAAGTCAATCGTTCCTGGAACACCAACCGTGTTGATTCCATGTTTTGCCAGTGCTAATGCTCCTCGGAAAGAGCCATCTCCACCGATTACAACAAGCGCATCGATGCCATGTTTCTTACAGATTTCTGCAGCCATCTTCTGTACATCTGGATCCACAAATTCCGTACAACGAGCCGTCTGTAACTTCGTACCTCCACGGGCGATCGTTTCAGAAACATCCGATGCTGTCATATCAAAAATATCTTCATTTAAAAGTCCGGCAAATCCTCTGGAAATACCTTTTACTTTTTTCCCTTTAAATAATGCCTCACGAACAACTGCACGCATCGCTGCATTCATTCCTGGTGCGTCTCCACCACTTGTAAGTACACCAATTGTTTCTACCTTTTTTGACATATCTTCCTGCCCCCTCTACTCAATAGATTTTTCTACGACCTTGACATTTTTCTCTCCAAGGTATTTCGTCAATATCTGCAATAATTCTTCATTTACGCCAATCGTCTGATTTTTGCCCAAACGTTTGATTGCTCTTGGATTTGCTACATAGATAACGACTTCGTCATTTCCGTCAGAATCACGTAATATGTCCATAAGCACCTGCTCTTTTTCTTTATAAGCCTCTATCGTTGCAAACTGGAACCAAAGCTCGCAATTTGTTTCATCAAATGGCACGATTCGTTCACATATAATCTTTCCATCTTTATCATCTTCCACAGAAGCATGCCCTACGACAAACACTTTTTCATCGGTATTCAAATACCTCTGATACTTCTCGTAATCACGTGGGAAAATAATAACCTCTACGGTACCTGTCAAATCCTCTATCGTAATATACGCCATTGCTTTATTGTTACGCGTAAATGTTACCTTCTTTTCCGCAATCAGACCACCCACAATGACATGCTGGTTATCCTTTACCTTCACTTGGCTCTCTGCGCCATTCTTCATAACATCCAGATTGCCTTCTTCTGCTTCCATAAGTGCAAAGTCTGAGGCTACCGCATTGATATTCTTACGGATTTTCTCCGTATACTCTTCGAGTGGATGACCACTTAAATAGATGCCCAACACTTCTTTCTCAAAGCCTAAGAGCATTTCTTTTGGAAATTCTCCAACATCTGGATACTGGATTTCATAATCCGCCTTTTCCTCTTCGGAAGCAAAATCAAAGAGCGTCATCTGTCCCGTAATCGATGATTTTTTCTTAGAAGTCACCTGATCAATCATCGATGCGTAAACAAATGTCATCTGCTTACGTGTACCATCTAAACTATCGCAAGCGCCTGCTTTGATGAGATTTTCTACAGCACGCTTATTGACATCACGCTCTGCAACTCGTTCAATAAAATCCTGTAAGGTTCGGTATGGTCCGCCAATCTTTCGCTCTTCCACTATCTTATCGATGACAGGACGTCCCAAACTCTTTATCGCATATAAGCCGTAGCGGACGTTTGGTCCCTCTGCGGTAAATTCACCCCAGCCAGCGTTGATGTCTGGTGGAAGCACATCGATATCCAGTTCCTTGCAGTGATTTAAATATTCTGCAGCCTTAGCAGAGTTGTCGATAACAGAAGTCATAAGTGCCGCCATAAATTCTACTGGATAGTAGTATTTGAGCCATGCCGTCTGCACACTAATGACAGCATATGCTGCCGCATGGGATTTGTTGAACGCATATTTCGCAAAGTCAACCATGGAATCGTAAATGCTGTTTGCGGCTTTTTCCGAAATACCATTTGCGACACATCCCTTAATCCCCTGTTCTTCGTTTCCGTAAACAAAGTTCTTTCGCTCTGCGTCAATGACATACTGCTTCTTTTTACTCATGGCACGACGAATATTATCCGCCTGTCCCATCGTATAGCCTGCCAATTTTTGTACAATCTGCATTACCTGTTCCTGATAAACGATGCAGCCATAGGTAGGCTCCAAAATGCTTTCTAACTCAGGTGTCACATAGGTAATCGACTCCTGATTGTTTTTACCGCGGATATAATCTGGGATAAAGTCCATAGGACCTGGTCGATACAGGGAAATTCCTGCTACGATATCTTCAAAGCTCTGTGGCTTTAGTTCACGCATGAAGTTCTGCATACCGCCAGATTCTAACTGAAACACACCTTCGGTTCGCCCTGTTCCAATGAAATCTAATACTGCTTTATCATTAAAATCAATGTGGTCAATATCGATATCGATACCTTTTGATTTCTTTACATTCTTTACTGCATCTTTTAATACAGTAAGGGTACGAAGTCCAAGGAAGTCCATCTTGAGAAGTCCGAGTTCTTCGAGCTGTACCATATTGTACTCTGCTGTAGGTGTACCATCGCTGGCACGTCCTAAAGGCACATAGTCACTTGCGATGCCAGGATAGATGACGACACCTGCTGCATGCACCGAAACATGGTTTGGAAGACCCTCTAACTTCTTCGCCATGTCGATTAAATCGTGCATTGCACGGTCTCCTTCGTATACTGAACGCAGTTCAGGATTCATCTGAAGCGCTTTATCTATCGTAATGTTCAGTTCCATTGGCACCATCTTTGCCAATTTGTCCATATCGGCATATGGGAAATCAAGTGCCTTTCCTACTGCCTTGATAACACCTCGCGCCGCCATCGTACCAAAGGTTGTAATCTGTGTCACAGAGTCTTTTCCGTATTTCTCGGTTACATATTCAATTGCACGATAACGCTCTGCGTATTCGAAGTCCACGTCAATATCTGGCATGGATACACGTTCCGGATTTAGGAATCGTTCAAAAAGCAGATTGTATTTTACAGGGTCTACGTTGGTAATACCGGTACAATAACATACACGGCTGCCTGCAGCCGAACCTCGTCCTGGTCCTACCCAGCAGTCATGGTTTCTGCACCAGTTGATGTAATCCCAAACGATAAGGATGTATTCCACAAAGCCCATCTTTTCGATGATACCAAGCTCATACTCCATATCTGCGTATATTTGTTTTCGATCTTCATCGGTATATTCCGTATTGTTTTCGTATTTTTCCTTAAAGCCTTCATCACAAATATGTACCAGGAATTCTTTCGCATTCGAAAATCCTTCTGGCACCTCATACTTTGGAATCTTGTAATTTCCAAATTCGAGTTCTACATGACAGCGGTCTGCGATTTTCTGCGTATTCGAAACCGCCTCTAAGGCATATGGAAAAAGACACATCATGTCCTGCTCACTCTTGACATAATACTGTCCGCCAGTATAGCGCATGCGGTCTTCGTCGGATACTTTTTTCCCTGTCTGAATGCAAAGAAGCACATCATGTGACTCCACGTCTTCTTCGTAGGTATAGTGAATATCATTCGTACATACCAGTTCGATACCTGTTTCCTGGCTCATACGCAAAAGGTCGTTGTTTACTCGCTTCTGTTCTGCGATTCCGTGATCCTGTAATTCCAAAAAGAAATTCTCTGGCCCAAAGCAATCTCTATATTTTTCTGCTGTCTTTTTGGCTTCCTCATAAAATCCTCGCATCAAATAACGAGGAATCTCACCTGCCAAACATGCAGACAGCGCTATCAGACCTTCGTGATACTTCTCTAAGATTTCAAAGTCTACACGAGGTCTATAATAATATCCGTCTGTAAAACCAATAGACACGATTTTCATCAGATTTTCATAGCCCTTGTTATTTTCCGCTAAGAGTACAAGATGATAATATTTGTCATCTCCATGACTGATTTCACGATCGAATCTGCTATTTGGTGCCACATAGATTTCACAGCCAATGATCGGATTTATCCCCTCATCTCTTGCTGCTTTATAAAAGTCTACGACACCATACATGACACCGTGATCGGTAATTGCTGCAGCATTCATGCCCAATTCTTTTACACGTTTCACATAATTTTTTATTTTATTTGAACCATCTAATAAACTATACTCGGTATGCGTATGCAAGTGTACAAAACCCATAGGTGGCTCCTTTCTATAACTGTCTTTACTACCTTTTATTTTACTACAAATAACCTACAAATCAAAGCTAAAATTAGCAGATGCGCAGGATAAAAGGCATAAAATACATACTTCATACTCTTACCACGCGTGCCGTCATATCTTTGCAAGAAAAATAATGTAAATAAAGCAAAAACTTCTGAACTTCCGCAGAAAATCGCAAGCACCAAAGTCCCTATTGCAAAGGCAACTTCTTTTTGATTTCGGAGTAAATACATCGCAAGAATTGCTACTACTCCTCCTAAACCATAATCCGAATAAAGCACCTTCTCCGCAAAGTTGCCCAATCCTACCGCTACCAATAGTCCTGCTACAATCGTTACTATGCGCCCTAAAATCGGATTAAGCTGTTTCTCCTGCCAAAGTACATAGAATTTCTCGATATAGGACACCGCCCACATTGCCAGAAGCCCCAGCACCAGCGTAAAGAATACATTGCTATTCTCCAGAGCCCACCATTTTCCTTCCATTGCAAAATCAAATGGTATTTCGGAAATCAAAGCAAACACTGCAAGACGTCCTGCATATTTTGCTACACTTCTCGTATGCATAAAACCCTCAACCAAAAGAAAGCAATATATAGGAAAAGCCATACGTCCGATGTTGCGCATGGTATCATATATCATGTATA
>JAGBEZ010000065.1 GCA_017936725.1 Agathobacter sp. | reverse complement strand
GCACTCTCTCTTCCACCGTCATTTTTGCCTCCTGTGCCAAATTTCCTATTTCGTTTTTTATAATTTCAGTTTATAATATCTTCAACGCTTATAACACAGATAGGTTTGCGGATTATATCGTTCTAATTCGGCAAAAATAGCGAAATAACTATCCAAAGGAGTTCATATGGGACGTAGTTCAACCAAAGAAAATAAAAACATATATCAACAAAGTAGGGAAAATGCCTCTCTGACACGAGAAGCTGCTGCTGAAAAACTCGACTTTATCTCTGCTAGTAAAATTGAAAAAATAGAATACGAAAAAACACTTCCTCATCCAGAGGAAGTGTTAGCAATGGCAAAATGTTATAAAGATCCATCTCTTTGTAATTATTATTGTTCTCACGAATGTCCAATCGGACAGGAATATGTACCAGAGGTCTCATTCAAAGAATTATCTCAGATAACACTTGAAATGCTGGCTTCTTTGAATGCTCTTGAGAAAGAGAAGAACCGTCTCATTGAAATCACCGTAGATGGTGTAATTTCCGAAGATGAATTAAATGACTTCAAGAAAATACAAACCCAGTTATCACAAATCTCACTTGCAATTGACTCTCTGCAATTGTGGGTAGAAAAAGCTTTAATTGATGGAAAGATAGCAGATTTCTCTACTCCAGCATAATTTTTATAATCTCTTTATCTGTGCCGGCCATACCTTCTCTTGCAAGCTGTCCGACATTTGCAATGGTATTTTCTACACCCTTGGTAATGATGCCGTCGCCACCATAGAACTGCTGTCCGTTTCGATACATTTCGTATCCTAAAATGCCGCTTTCTACTGCCATGGCGATTTTTGCTGCACACGAAGATTTCGCACCATCACAGATGGTTCCCGAAAGAATTGCCAAAGAGTTTACGATTGTATGAGCAACTTCCTTAAATCCGCCACCATGTAGATATGCGATGCCTGCACCCGCACCACAACCTGCGCTGATGGCTCCACAGTATGCTGAAAGACAACCAATACCTGTTTTCAAATGTGTGGTAATCAAATCCGAAAGCACGAGTGCACGAAGCATTTCTTCTTCGGATTTTCCAAGTTCTCTTGCATAAATAACAATTGGAATCGAAGCTGTCATACCCTGATTGCCGCTTCCAGAAATGATACAAACTGGAAGTTCGCATCCATTCATACGCGCATCAGAACCTGCTGCCGTAAAAGCTCTCGCTTTATCTGCCAAACTGCAATCTCCGTTTTTGTAAATAATCTTTCCGATGCATGCACCATAATTATTTTGGATGCCTTCTTCTGCAATCGCCATATTGCAGGAAATCTGACGTTCTAAAAGTTCGCGAACATCATCCAGATTTACTTCATCTGCAAATTTTACAATATTCTCTACCGTCAAAAGTGTACGGTCTGTTTTGATTCCGCCGTCCTCTTCTTCTGCTTCATTACGCACGAGAACCTCACCATTTTTCTCTACATATACGAGATTGGTGTGACGGTCTAAAAGACGTACTGTAACCGAATCTGTTTCATTTTTCATCTGAATCAAAATTTCAAAGATGTGTGTGGTATTCAGTTCACCCACTTCGATTGGGCATGTGTCGAGAAGTGCTTTCATCTTTGGAACATCTGCCGCTGTTAACGAAGACAACACCTCTAAAACCAGTTCTGGCTTATTTGCCACAGTTCCTGCTGCGACTGCGGCTGGAATCCCATGCATTCCGCCTGTTGCAGGTACTACGACACTCTTTGTATTTTTAATAATATTTCCACTTAGTCCGATACGGATTTCTGTTGGATTTTCTGATAAATAACTGCGGGCGATTGACGCACTATATGCAATTGCGATAGGCTCGGTACATCCCATTGCCAAACGCAATTCCTCTTTTAAAATATCACAATATGCTTGATATATTTCTTTCGTAATGCTCATGTTTTTCATCCTCTTTTTTTCTCTCTAATCCCCATCCGTAAAATCATTACATGGTTCTTCACTCCAAACGATTTTTTCGCCATCTGTATATGCAACTACAGTTCCCTGCACATCGTTTCGAAACAGTTCAACTTCCATCGCCTCAAGCATTTCCACCACTTCTACATGTGGATGTCCGTATGAATTATCTTTACCACAGCTAATCACCACATAATATGGATTCGTCTCCTCTAAAAAGAGCGACGAACTTGAACTCGAAGAACCATGATGTCCTGCTGAAAGCACTTCACAGTCTAAATCGATTCCAGAGGCAACCATATCCTTTTCGCTTCCATAGTCCGCATCACCCGTGAAAATAAAATCCATATCGTCATAACTTAATTTTATCGCTACCGAATTCGCGTTACTGTCGTTTTGTATTTCCTCTGGAGAAAGGATGGTTATCACGGCATCTCCAAATGCATACTCTGTCCCCACCTCTGGGTACTGCATGTTTAACCCTTCATCCTTTACCGCTTCCATAAAAGAACGATACAGATTGCTATCATGTTCATAGTCACTACCAATTACGTTCTTCACATCAAACGCATTGAGGCATCCGATTAAACCACTCACGTGGTCCGAATCATAGTGACTGCTAATCATATAATCGATTTCTGTCACGCCCTGCTCTCTTAGATATGCCACCACATGACTCGAGGTGTCGCGCTCTCCTCCATCGTAAATCAACACCTCATCTCCGAGCTGTGCGATAATGCATAATCCCTGTTCCACATCCAGAAAGTGCACCATCATCACTTCTTTTTCCGTGTTTAACTGTTCGATGCCATCTACTGCAATATCTTGGTCCGTTGGCTGATTTTTCGAAATAAATTCGGAAACAAAATGCAGAGCAATTACAAACACAGCTAAAGCAATATAAAATTTATAATTCTCTTTCGTTATTTTTATCTTTATTCTCTTTTTTCCCATAAATTATATTATAACACATTCCTCTATATTTCTTAAGCAAAATTTACTGCTTTTCTGTTTTTTGTGCCAGACGAATCTCAATTCCCATTTCTTCTGCTCGGCTCACATAGACATCTTTCAGTGGGTGCACGACTGCTAACACTTTCTTTGCATATTTTCCCCCGAACCGCTCCGCAACTGTTAATAGTTCATACATTGGGTCAAGCGCCTGTCCATCGTCCATCCTGCCACCTTTACAGGATATAAAGGTAGGAATATTCCCTTCGATACAAAGTACATCGATTTCATTCAGCACATCCATCCCTTTGTACCTATGCTCCACGCCATCCCAGTCAATCATCACGCTCTGTCTGCAATCAAAAGCGTGCTGTTTCATCATCTGGAATGTGTGTAATTCTAAGGTATTTCCAGATTTAATCAGACAATGCTTGATATCTTCACTCTCGTAAAAGAAGGAAATTCGAACCCTCTCCAAACCATTTTCTTTCTGAAGATTGGTCATTCGCAACTTATAGATCGCCCCAGTGTCTTTGATTCGCTCCAAATAGGTTTGGAAAGAATTTAAGTCACGCACCCTGCTGCTGTCAACGATTGCATCCGCATATAGAGTATCCGTCTTAAATACGCTTCCAAGCACTTCTGTATACGAATTCCATCGTTCTCGATAATCGCAGAGTACTTCCCATAATTTCTCTACCTGCTTCATAAAAAAAGGATTGCTGGTATCCATCTCTCCTGCAATTTTCTTGCCGGAAATTACAGCGCCCTGCATTTTAATATAAGTATCTAAGTCTAATTGCACTTTTTCTTTTTTTAGTTCTGAGTAAGAACTGATTGGGCTTATCTCCTCTGGATTTAACTCATATAGTCTGTCGGAAACAATATCATACTGGTGAATCGGCAAACGATACTCCTGTGCAAGCATCCCAAATGCCACTAAGATCAGTCCTTCTCCTCCCGTAATATCAAAAAACACCTGATTTCCGACTTCTTTTTCCGCCTCTATCACTTCGCGCAATGTCGTAATCGCATTCTGCAGGTCCATCTCGGAAACCACTCGAAATTCCACTTCTTTCACACCGCAATGCGTTTTCAAAAAGTTTTCGGTTTGTCTTTCATATTCATTTTTTACATCCTGATATCCGATAAAAATGGTCTTATCCACTTTAAAGTGTAACGCTGTGATGATATTTTCAATCGGCTCTGTATCCAAAAATTCGATATTTGTGTACATAGAATGCCTCCTCCTAGGTAAAAATGCTAGGTACTCGCGATTTTTCACGATGCCCTAGCATTTTGTGGATGGACTAGACGGGAGTCGAACCCGTGTCCGAAAACCAATTCCCTGTCCTTCTACGAGTGTAGTCAGTTCTTTGACATTCCCTCCACCATCCGGGAACTAACACCCTGATGGCT
>JAGBEZ010000064.1 GCA_017936725.1 Agathobacter sp. | reverse complement strand
TGTGGTCTATTATAGTAGCTGCCACCACGGTCGTTCCCATGCCTTGCTTTTCGGCATCCTCCTTGGCCTCAATCACCAAAATCTCATTTGCCTTTTGGATGGCTTCCGACAAAACGCGGATAGGGTTCGCAAATCGGCTTCTCGACACATGTGCCACAATACGCTCAACCGTATATCTGGAAGCATATTCCCCAGCCTTATGTCCTCCCATACCATCACATACGATATAGAGATTTGGCAAATTACCAATCGGAGCATCTGAAAAGAAGCAGTAATCCTGATTCATGGTACGCAGAACTCCTGTGTCCGTAACGGAAAACGTTTTCATTCCTTCGCTGTCCTTTCTATGCTAGCATATGCAGGACATAATCCCACACATACTAAATTCATCTAGTAATTTTAACATATTATAGAAAAAAGGGCAAGTGTCTAACTCTTGCCCTTCCCGTTCTTTCCATTTTTTTACAATTTTCCACCTGCATCTTTGTAGCGTTTGCGAAGCTGTCCGCAGGCTCCATCAATATCGCGCCCCATTTCACGACGGACAGTTACATTGATTCCAGCCTTTTCCAGCTTGTTCTTAAAGGCTTCGATAACCTTCGCATTGGACTGGACATAGTCACGCTCTTTAATTGGGTTTACAGGAATCAGGTTCACATGACAATTGATTCCTTTTATAAGCTGCGACAGTTCTCTCGCATCCTGATCGGTATCATTCACGCCACCTACCAGACTATATTCAAACGTAATACGTCGCCCCGTGGTAGTAAAGTAATACTTACAAGCCTCAATCACTTCTTGGATATCATATTTGTTTGCTACTGGCATCAGTTCCAAACGTTTCGCCTGATTGGATGCATGAAGCGATAGCGCAAGGGTAATCGCCAGTTTCTTATCTGCCAGTTCCTTCATGCGAGGCACGATGCCACAGGTCGAAACGGTTATGTTTCTCTGGCTGATATTTAGTCCTTTTTCGTCTGTCAATAATTCTATAAATTTGAGCAGATTATCATAATTATCGAGTGGTTCGCCAGTTCCCATCACTACTACGTTAGAAATACGCTCACCGATATCTTTTCCAATCTGGTAAATCTGATCCAACATCTCACTCGGTGTGAGTCCTCTCACCAGACCATCCAACGTCGATGCACAAAAGCGGCATCCCATTCGACAACCTACCTGCGAAGAAATACAAACCGAATTCCCATGCTTATAACGCATCAAAACACTCTCGATTACGTTTCCGTCTTCTAATAAAAAGAGATATTTACGGGTTCCATCTAATTTTGAAATCTGAACCTCTTCTTTTTTAAGACTGGTAAGGTATGCGTGTTCCTCTAACGTGTCTATGAACTTTTTCGAAATATTGGTCATCTCCGCAAAAGAGTCTACCTGTTTTTCATGAATCCACTGATAAATCTGCTTTGCACGAAATGCTTTCTCTCCCAAAGATTCAATAAATGCGGTAAGTTCTTTTTGGTTAAGAGACTTTATATCTGTTTTCGTCGTCATATCATTTCCTCTTGTCTTTTGCCTCTGCCTTTATGCAAAAATCTTTATGCGTTGCGACGCAGTTTCGCAATAAAGAAGCCGTCGTGATACTCCTTGCCTGGAAAAATCTGTTCGCTATAAAGCACTTCAAACTCTGGATGCTTTTCTACAAACCACGCAACATTTCCACAATTCTCATCCTTGTGGATGGTACAGGTGCTGTATACTAGGCTACCGCCTTTTTTCACATACGTGTGTACCGTATCTAAAATCTTTCTCTGCAACTGCACCAATTCCTTTTGTTTCTCTTTTGTCATCTTATAACGGATGTCCGTCTTCTTTCCCATGACACCCAATCCAGAACATGGCAAATCACAAATTAGCACATCTGCTTTTTCTTCTGACGCCTCATCATAGAGTGTTGCATCCTTTTGAACAGCGTTCATGTTTTCTAATCCATGTCGCTCGATATTTTCTTCTATGAGGGAAACCTTATACTCGGTCAGGTCTCTTGCCTCGACCATGCCTGTTCCACCTAATTTTTCTGCAAGGTGCGAACTCTTGCCACCCGGTGCAGCACATACATCAATGATATAATTTCCCTTTTCTGGTGCAGCGATTTCTGCCACCATCATAGAGCTTACATCCTGTACATAAAAGAGTCCTTCTTCAAAACTAGAAAGCGCCTGCAAGTAATCATACCCACTGATTTCAAAGGCATAGGAAAGTTTTTCGATTTCCTTTACCACTACCCCTTCTGCTATCAGTTTTTGCTTTAAGGCTTCTGGTGTCGTTTTCGTGAGATTCGTACGAATGGTAATCGGACGTTCCTGCAGAAAACTTTCACAGATGGCCTTGGCCTTTTCAAACCCGTAATCTTTGACCCACTGCTCCACTATCCATGCTGGAACTGAATATGTAACTTCAAGGAATCGTACAGGTTCAAGTTTTTCATCTGGATACTGTAAATGTGGCAATTCTCTTGCAATATTACGTAAGACACCGTTTACAAATCCGCGAAGCTGTCTAAACCCTCGTTTTCGGGCGAGTTTTACCGCTTCATTACAAACGGCTGCATCTGGAATGGAATCCATATATTTGAGCTGATACACACTCATACGAAGCAGATTGCGGATGAGTGGTTTCATCTTCTTTACCTTTACTTTTGAAAAAGAATCGATGATAAAATCCATCTCAAGCATATGTTCAATGGTACCTTCGGCCAAGCGAGTCAAAAAGGCGCGTTCCTGCTTTTCCAAATACTGGTACTTATTTAACACATCTCGAATGACCAAATGCGAATATTGGTCTTTTTCGTTTACCTCTATGAGGATATCGAGCACCAATTCTCTTACACTTACGCCATTAGTCATTACGTCTTCTTCCTCCAAACAGCATGATGATACGAAGCAACTGCAAAATAGCAGATGCCGCACTTGCCACATAAGTAAGTGCCGCTGCCCCTAATACTTTCTTGGTATATGGAAGCTCTTGCTGACTTAAAATACCCTGTTCCTCTAAAAGTACCAACGCGCGGCGGGAAGCATTGAACTCTACGGGAAGCGTTATCAACTGAAAGATGACCGCAAACGAGAACAAAAAGATACCCGCATTGATAATGAGCTGTGAAGACTCTGAACTAATAAACAAACCAATCAAAATCAGTGGCCACGCCAGTTTTGAGCCAAAGTTCGCCACTGGTACAAACCAGGTTCTAAGGTTTAATGGGAAATACCCTTTCGCGTGTTGAATTGCATGTCCGCATTCATGCGCCGCTACACCAATTGCCGCCACCGAAGTAGAACCATATACCGAATCGGAAAGGTTTACAACTTTGGTTGCAGGGTTGTAATGATCCGACAATTCTCCTCTGACCTGTCCCACTTTTACATCGTATAATCCGGCACTTCTAAGAAGTCGTTCTGCCACTTGCGCACCTGTCATATTTGTCATACTACGATAGGATGCAAATTTGTTGTAGGTAGATTTGACATTCGCAGAAGCAATCATACAAATTACCGCACCTATTAGCACCAATATATAAGTCCAATCATAAAAAAACATAAATCCGTTCTCCTTATTATCCTAAGAAAGTTCCCTCTTCTACCTGATATCCACGCAAAAAGGCATCGACCTCCATACGTTTTTTACCTTCAAGTTGTACCTCCAAAAGAGAAAGTACGCCATTTCCAGTTTGCACCAACATCTCACCCTTTCCTACACGGATGATACAGCCGGTCGCATATTCATTTTCCTCTGAAACTACTTTTGCTTTCCAGATTTTAAACGTCTTTCCGTCTAGCTTAGTATACGCACTTGGCCATGGATTTAAACCACGAATCAAACGTTCAATTTCTGCTGCAGATCTGTTCCAGTCTATATTTCCAAATTCCTTGCTAATCATAGAAACATGTGTCGCTTCATCATGATTTTGCGGTGTACGTGTTGCCGTACCTTTTGCAATCTGCTCGAGTGCTTCCAAACAAGCCTCTGCTCCCACAACAGCCAGCTTATCAAAGAGTCCTCCACCAGTTTCCTCTTCCGAAATAGCGAGTTCCTTGGTAACGATAATATCTCCCGTATCTACGCCAATATCCATTTGCTGAATCGTAACACCTGTCACTTTATCGCCATTAATCACAGCCCACTGAATAGGTGCAGCACCACGATATTTTGGCAAAAGAGATGCATGTACATTGATACAGCCATATTTCGGCATATCCAAAATACTCTTTGGCAAAATCTGACCAAAGGCAGCTACCACAAAAATGTCTGCTTCGTATTTTCTTAAAAATGCTACATTTTCTTCCAAACGAATTTTCGTAGGCTGAAACACTTCAATTCCATGTGCAAGCGCACATTCCTTTACCGGCGTATATTGTAACGCACCGCTTCTTCCCTTTGGTTTATCCGGCTGTGTCACTACTAAAAGCACTTCGTGCCCTGCTTCTATAATTGCTTCTAATGTCCCCACTGCGAAATCAGGGGTACCCATAAATACAATTTTCATTTCAAGTTCTCCTTTTTTATTTCTACTTGAACCTTTGAATCTCGTAAGGGTTTACTCGTCTACTTCCTCATAAGTCACATCATGAAGTCCGCCTACTACTTTTTCTACATAAAGGTGTCCATCCAAATGTTCCAATTCATGACAGATGGCTCTCGCAAGAAGCTCTTCGCCCTCGATTTCACATTCGTCCATATCTTCGTCAAAGAAACGTGCCACAACATGATTTGGACGTGTCACGCAGCCTGCTTTTCCTGGTACGCTTAAGCAACCTTCATCCCCAGTCTGTTCTCCATCCTGTGAAATAATACGTGGGTTAATCATAACGATAGGACCCTCTCCTACATCAATAACTACGATTCTTTTTAAAACTCCCACCTGTGGAGCGGCAAGACCTACACCATTTGCCTCATACATCGTTTCAATCATATCGTCAATCAAATCCTGTGTTCTAGGTGTGATTTCCTTTACTTCCTTACATACCTTTGTGAGAACTGGATCTCCTTCTACTCGAATTTCTCTTAATGCCATTTCGTTTCCTCCTTAAAATCCATTCATTGGGTTAAAATCGAACTGTACCGATACCTGCCCAAAATCCTTATTATCTTTCATGTAATATTCCAGTCGGTCTTTTAGTAGAACCAAATCCTGGTAGTCTTTTGTTTTTATATAGATTACCTTTCGGTAAACATCATTTACTCGCGCAATGGTCGCGTCCGCTGGTCCCACCATCTGAATCGCTTTCTTGTGAAAAATCTCTTCGGCGTCCAAAACTTTTTTCAAACGACAAACGATTTTTTCGCTGGCAAACTGTAGCTTCTTCTCATCCTCGGAAGTACACATCACAAGCAGCAAATTCCATACTGGCGGATAAAAGCCAAGTTGGCGATACATAATTTCCTGCTCATAAAAACTTTCATAATCCTGTGCTTTTGCAGACAACACCGCATAATGCTCTGGATTATAGGTCTGTATAATCACATTCCCCGGCTCGTCTCCTCTGCCAGCTCGCCCCGCTGCCTGTGTCAAAAGCTGAAAGGTGCGTTCTGCTGCATGAAAATCACTGATGTGCAATGACATATCTGCTGCAAGCACGCCCACCAATGTCACATTCGGAAAATCATGCCCTTTTACAATCATCTGCGTACCGATTAAAATATCCGCTTCCTGATTTGCAAACGCCTGTAAAATCTGCTCATGTGCTTCTTTGGTACGAGTCGTATCAAAATCCATACGAAGCACTCTTGCCTGTGGGAAACGCTGTCTTACCAATTCCTCGATTTTCTGCGTTCCTGCTTTAAAGCCACTGATATATTTGGAGCCGCACGATGGACAGGTCTTTGGCTCTGGCTCTTCGTACCCACAATAATGACAAACCATTTTTCCATTATTATGCTGACTCAAAGATACATCACAATGCGGACATTTTATGACATGTCCGCAGGCACGGCAAGACATAAAACCAGCCACGCCCCTGCGATTGAGAAAGAGCATCATTTGCTGTTTTTTCTCCAATCGGTCTTCCATTAATTCCTGCAGACGAACACTCAAAATCGAGCGATTTCCCTTCTTTAGTTCGTCACGCAAATCAATCACTTCGCAACTTGGTAATGGTTTTTCCTGCACGCGTTGTGTAAGTTCTAATAATTCATATGCCCCATTCTGTGCATGATAATAACTATCCAATGATGGAGTCGCAGACCCCAAAATAACGCTCGCCCCATTCATTCGCGCACGCTCAATAGCGGTTTCACGCGCATGATAGCGTG
>JAGBEZ010000063.1 GCA_017936725.1 Agathobacter sp. | reverse complement strand
GTCCATTAATGCACCAATAATTGGGTCTGTTACAGCATCAAACACACGCATTACCGTAATCATTGTAGTTGCAAAAAGTGTTGCGATTCCAAGTACAGTGTTACCAAAAGTAGCAATGTATGAAAGAATCAACACAAAATAAACGTTTGTTGCACCATTATTCATTGGGAACAATGCCAACTGGTACATCTTGGCGCGGTTTACACCATCGTTAGCTGTTACGTTTTCTTTACTCATTTTTAAAATACCTCTCCTTTTCCTAGAACCAGTTCTTTGTATCAACCTTTGGAGCTATATACTCTGGATGATCTTCATCGGTTCTTATAATTACAGCATTGTCTACCAGATTTCCTGATTTTACTTCTAATTTGTTTTCGCCATCGGTAAGATTTACTTTGAACTTAAATACACTATCTCCGTTCTGTGTTTCTACTAATGTGCCATTATGATAAAGTGAAACTTCTGGTTGGTTAGAGTACACTGTAATTTCCTGTGCGTATTTTTTACGATATGTAAAACGTCTGCCTGCAATATAAACAAATGGATCTTTTTTGTTCCAGTATGCTTTGTAAAGGTAGAAACAGTCTTTCTTTAATTTGCGATCGAATGTCACCATGCCTTTGTGGTTCATACCTGGTTCGCCCCCCTGGTTACGATCATCTGCTGCAAAGTCAAACATATTCCAAATGTAGGTACCCCACATATATGGATGACGTTTGAAGCAACGAATCATAAATTCATGGTAAATATTCTGGTATTCTTCTGTGTTATCCCCACGTTTTGGTTTTTCTGCATGTAAGTTTGGCATACCTTCTGCACCATACTCAGAATAACCTAAGCAACGTTTTGGATAAACGAGATGATAGAAGCCAATCCATAAATCATTTAACCAAAGGAATGGTACATACCAGCCAAGGTAAAGGTTCCAAGCTACGATATCCGTAATCTTGGTCACTCTGTTAAATGGTCCACACATAGCATAACACGCCACGGTTGTAGGTCTTGTAGGATCCATCTTGTGTACGAATTCCTGCAATTCTTTGTGGTTCTTTAACATATCTTTTTTATCGGTTACTTTAATTGTGATTTCATTTGAAATACCCCAGGTAACGATACAAGGATGGTTGTAGTTCTGTGCGATAAGTTCTTCCATCTGATCATGTGTATTTTTGTTGCCACCTGGCATATGGTGTGAAATATATGGAATTTCTGCCCAAACAATCATACCCTCTTTATCACATAAATCATAGAAATGCTGGTCATGCTGATAATGTGCAAGACGAATTGTATTTGCACCGATTTCCTTAATCAGTTCCATATCCAATTCCATATTGTCATAGTTAATCGCATTACCAATTGCTTTCCAGTCCTGATGACGGGAAACGCCATGAAGTGGGTATGATTTTCCATTTAAATAGAAACCTGTCTTAGGGTCAAAATGAATGGAACGGATACCACATGTACTGCTTACCTGGTCCACTTTAACACCATCTTTATACATAGTTGCTACTACGGTATAAAGATATGGATCTGCTAAACCGTTCCAAAGATGTGGGTTTTCTACAACGAAATTCACGGAATCGCCATCAGCTGTGTCTACTACCTCGCCATCTGCATCCATAAGAGAAACTTTGATTTCTACACCTTCTGCTTTTGTATAGGTATCTACACGAACTTCCGCTTTGTTTCCTTTTACTTCTGGAGTAATCTTAATTCCATTACTTCCGCAGTAATCCAAATCAAAATGATGTTTGTTTACTACTAACCATTCTACGTTACGATAAATACCGCCATAGAAGGTAAAGTCAGCCATCTGTGGATAAACGCGGTCGTTTTTGCTATTGTCAACTCTTACCACGATTTTGTTCATGTCCTCGATGACATCTGTTACGTCTACACGGAACGTAGAATAACCGCCATCGTGCTGTGCCACTACTTCTTTGCCATTTAATACTACATTTGCTGTAGCATTTACCCCGTGGAACTGCAAGTATACAACTTCTGTTTCCTTGTCGTATTTTGGTGCAGCTACTTCTGTTTCATAGGTACAAGTACCACGTCTGTAGTCTCCACCGCCATCTTGTCCGTCCAAGGCATTCCAAGTGTGTGGCAAATCAAGCTTCGTCTGACTGCCATCTAAATCTGTAAACAGCCAGTTCTTCATGAATGTCGTTGTTTTTCTCATATTTTACCTCTCCCAACTTATATATATTTCCCTAAAATATAAACATAATATAATTAAATAATTATAGCATTTTTTATTTTAAATTTCTACCTTTTCCACATGATTTTCACTATTTTTCTCCTCTTGTCATCATAAGATATATTTAGTTATAAAAACTATAAATAATGAATATAGATTATCGTTTGAAAAAACATTGAAAAACTATAACTGTCATGTATAATAAGAATATCTTTTTATAATGAGGTACTAGGTATGGAACGTTTACAAATTCCACAGAATTACGAATCCGAATTGGATTTACATGATACACAAATTGCTATTAAAACGATAAAGGATTTCTTTCAAGGCCTCTTGGCGCAGCGTCTTCGACTCGCTCGTGTGTCAGCGCCTTTATTCGTTGACCCAACTGCCGGCCTAAACGACAATCTAAATGGCTACGAAAGACCTGTTTCTTTTGGCATTAAGGAACTTGATGATAAACCAGCAGAGGTTGTACACTCTCTCGCAAAATGGAAACGCTATGCGTTAAAGAAATATGGGTTTACTATGGGCGAGGGCATCTATACCGACATGAATGCGATTCGCCGTGATGAAGACACAGATAACATCCACTCCATATTCGTAGACCAGTGGGATTGGGAAAAAATAATTGCAAAAGAAGACCGAAATCTGGAGTATTTAAAAGATACGGTCCGCACTATTTATAAGTGCCTGCGTAAAACAGAACAGTTTATGGCCATCCAGTATGACTACATAGATTTGATTTTACCAAAGGATATTTTCTTTATTACATCTCAGGAACTTTTGGATATGTATCCAGATAAAACGGGAAAAGAAAGAGAATACCTAATCAGCAAAGAAAAAGGCGCTGTATGTCTGATGCAGATTGGTGACAAACTAGCAAACGGAGAACCACACGATGGCCGTGCACCTGACTACGACGATTGGGCATTAAATGCAGACATCATTGTCTACTACCCTGTTCTCGACATTTCTCTGGAACTTTCCTCTATGGGTATCCGTGTAGATAGAAAAGCGCTGATGGAACAGCTTCAAAAAGCAAACTGTATGGACAGAGCAGAATTACCATTCCATAAAGCAGTACTAAAAGATGAACTTCCATACACCATTGGTGGTGGTATTGGACAGTCCCGTATGTGTATGTTCTTCCTTCGCAAGGCTCACATCGGTGAAGTACAAAGTTCTATTTGGCCAGCAGATGTCGTAGAACAATGTGAAATCAACGGAATCAAACTGTTATAACAAAAAACGAGGCTTTTGAGCCTCGTTTTTTATTATCATTAATTAAAATGTAAATTTGTCTGCAAAGTATGCGTCTAAGTCAGCGATTGCAATACGCTCCTGCTGCATTGTGTCACGATCACGTACTGTTACACAGCCATCTTCTAAAGAATCAAAGTCAAAGGTTACACAGAATGGTGTACCGATTTCGTCCTGACGACGATATCTCTTACCGATAGTACCTCGATCATCAAATTCACAGTTGTATTTTTTAGATAACTGAGCAAATACTTCTTCTGCTTCTTTGTTTAACTTCTTAGAAAGTGGAAGCACACCAATCTTAACAGGTGCAAGTACTGGATGGAAATGGAATACAGTTCTTACATCTCCGCCTTCTAATTCTTCTTCGTCATATGCTGCACAAAGGAAGGCAAGTACGACACGGTCTGCACCAAGGGATGGTTCGATAACGTATGGAATGTATTTTTCTCTCTTTTCGTCATCGAAGTAGCTCATATCTTCACCAGATACATTCTGATGCTGTGTTAAGTCGTAGTCTGTTCTATCTGCAATACCCCAAAGTTCGCCCCAACCGAATGGGAATAAGAATTCGAAGTCTGTTGTTGCTTTTGAGTAGAAGCATAATTCTTCTGGTGAGTGGTCACGAAGTCTTAATTCTTCTTCTTTGATGCCAAGAGAAAGTAACCACTGATGGCAGAAGTTTCTCCAATATGCGAACCATTCAAGGTCTGTTCCTGGTTCACAGAAGAATTCTAATTCCATCTGTTCAAATTCACGCGTACGGAATGTAAAATTACCTGGTGTAATTTCGTTACGGAAGGATTTACCAATCTGTCCGATACCGAATGGAATTTTCTTACGTGATGTTCTCTGAACATTTTTGAAGTTTACGAAAATACCCTGTGCTGTTTCTGGACGAAGATATACGGTGTTCTTTGCATCTTCTGTTACACCCTGGAAGGTCTTGAACATAAGGTTAAACTGTCTGATATCTGTAAAGTTGTGTTTTCCACAAGATGGACATGGAATTTTGTGTTCTGCTACAAAGCTTTCCATTTCTTCTTTTGACCAAGCGTCAATAGAGCCTTCTAAAGCAATGCCGTTTTCTTCGCAGAAGTTTTCGATTAACTGGTCTGCACGGAATCTTTCTTTACATTCTTTACAATCCATAAGTGGATCTGAGAATCCGCCAAGGTGACCTGATGCAACCCATGTCTGTGGGTTCATAAGGATGGCACAGTCAACACCTACGTTGTATGGGTTTTCCTGAATAAATTTCTGCCACCAAGCACGTTTTACGTTGTTCTTTAATTCTACACCGAGATTACCATAATCCCATTTATTCGCAAGTCCGCCATAGATTTCTGAACCTGGGTATACAAAACCTCTAGATTTTGCAACCTGAACGATTTTTTCCATAGTCTTTTCCATAATTAAATATTCCTCAACTTTCTCTTTATATCTGTATGGGAGCTTATACGCTCCTCAAATTCACTTATTTATAAATAATATAGGTAAGTACTTCGCTGTACTGACTTCCCTGCTCTTCCGCTTCCTCTTCTCCGAAGTCGAAAATCATGTTTCCATCTCCGCTTACCAGTTCATCCTCACTAATCGATTCATCTGAACCTTCTGCTTCGGTACCAAACTCGGTATCTGTGCTTAATTCCTCAGTTAGCAACTGACAGTCGTCTTTGATTACTACATAATCCTCGCCAACTTTAGAAATATTCTGGGTAGAAACATAACATACTTCGCCAGGAAGTACCACTTTGGTATTTGATTTTATAATCAGCACCTTATAGTCTTCTCCGCCTACAAAATCATCTGCTGTAGCAGTAACTGCCTTTCCTTCTACCATCTTTGCAAAACCAGTATCAAAGGTATAACCCGCTTTCTGTGCCTCTTTTATCGTTCCCGAAAAAATCTCTACCGCATTGACCGCTTCGTAAATATCAGCATTTGCATACTCAAGCACCACAGTCGCAATGTCATTTTCAACCATATAATATTTCTTTTTTAAAGAATCTTCGCCATTTTCCTTATTATATGTATCGACAACATCATCTATATAAGCTTCCAGCTTCTCTTTGTCATAGGTCTTTTCATCAAAAGCTTCGATATCAGTAGAAACGATCTTGCCGTTCTTCAACACATAGATGGTATTCATATCTGCTTTTTCATAATCGATTCCACAGCTTCCAAATACAAATACGGCTAACAAAACAATGAAAATCAGAAGGACAATTGCTAAGCCTCCCGCAATTAGTAATTTTCGTTTTTGTCTAGCGCCTTTTGAAAGTTGTTTACGTTTTCTTGTCGTTTTCTTGGTTGTTTCTTTCGTCATACTTCCTCCAACCCAACTTATAATCTCACCTATTATACACTTTTCAATCTCTTATTTCAACATCAGTTCATCAATAATTTGCAGAGATTTGAACGTGTGCTTGACATAAGTTTTCAAATAATCCCTCATAATCCTTTTCAATTCCTTCAAAACTTCCTCTGATAATTGAAAAGTATATAGTTTTTCTATCTTTGCTGAAACGATAAACTGCATCGCATATCGTGTAGATTCATGGATCTGTCTGGTCTTCTGTCCGTGCTTACACTCTGGGCAAAAGATACCACCGCGCCACACACTAAAATAATCCAGATTCTCGGTCTTGCGGCAATGCATACAAGAAAAAACGCTTGGTCCTTCCCCATTGATTGTCATCGCTTTCAGTTCAAATACGACGCGAACCAAATCATTCGAAAAAGTCGGACTTTCTAGTGCTCGCAAGGATTGATACAAAAGTTTTAGCATTTCCTTTTCGTCATTATTTTCCTGACAAAAGTAATCTGCAAATTCCAAAAAATAAAATCCCATATATGCAGCATCCACATCCAAGGTCAGCTCACGGAAATAATTATGTATCGAGGCCTTGGATACATTATAAGAACTTTTCCCTTCGAAAAGTTCGAACTCCCCGAAAGAAAAAGGATTGGTCGCCGCCAAAAGCTGACTGTTCGGACGTCTGGCACCTCTTGCAAAGGCGGTAATCTTTCCTCTTTCCTTGGTTAGAATCGTTATTCTTTTGTCGTACTCAGAAATAGGCATGGCATTTAAAACCATTCCTGTCACTATTACCGACTGTCCCATTTAGCTTACGTAAATCCTTTCCAGCTAGAATTTTCTTTCTCTGTAGTAGAACCGCCACGCCATTTGTCTATGTCCGTGCTTCTCTCCTGTTTTTCGCTTTCACTTGTTGTAACACGATTACGGTAGGTTAGGTAATCTTCTACCTTTCCTGTTGTCCAAAAGTTTTCCCATGATTTCTCCATTGCATCTCCCTCCGATAATTTTAGGTTTTGCAATGTAGCTGTAAATATCCCTTTAAAATATTGGAAAAATTATTCGTCCTCGCGATAACCAAAGTTCTTGATTAAGAAATCACTGTCACGCCAGTCTTTCTTTACCTTAACCCAAAGCTTTAAGTTCACTTTGGTATCCAAAAGACGTTCCATTTCATAGCGAGCATTTGTGCCAATTTTCTTTAGCATCGCTCCCTGTTTTCCAATAATGATACCTTTGTGGGAATCTCTTTCACAAACTATGGTTGCATCAATATCTACTATTCCTTTGCGCTCCTTCATTTGGTCAATGCCGACAGCAATTCCATGTGGAATCTCATCACTCAACGCATGAAGTGCTTTTTCTCGAATGATTTCAGCGCAGATTGCACGCTCTGGCTGATCGGTAATGGTATCCTCATCATAATACTGCGGACCATAAGTCAAATACTTGAAAATACTGTCGATGATATCGTCAGTATTATTTCCACGCAGTGCTGATGTCGGAATTATTTCTGCAAAATCATATACCTTACGATAGGTATCAATAAACTCAAATACCGCTTCTTTTTCCACCGTATCAATTTTATTGATAATCAAAATAACTGGTGTGTTTACTTTTTTCAACTGTTCAATAATGTGTTGCTCGCCTGCACCAATATAATTGGTTGGCTCCACAAGCCACAGAATCACATCTACCTCATTTAACGTTTTTTCTGCTACGTTAACCATGAATTCGCCTAGTTTATTTTTCGCTTTGTGAATTCCTGGCGTATCTAGGAAAATAATCTGCCCCTTATCCATATCCGTGTATACTGTCTGGATGCGATTACGCGTCGTTTGTGGTTTGTTCGAAGTAATCGCAATCTTTTGGCCAATAAGACGATTCATCAGGGTTGATTTTCCTACGTTTGGTCTGCCAATAATGGTTACAAAACCAGATTTAAAATTTGCGTTCATATTTTCCTCTTTCTCTATTCGTTTAACCTTCTAATGTTTAGAAACAGTTCTTTTTCTTTTTGAATATTATTTTCATTTCCAATGACGCAGATGCATGCATCCGAAAGCACGGATTCGACCAGGTCTGCAAGTTTTCGAATATCCGCATCTGTAGCATTTAAGATTTCGTCTCGCTCCGCTTGAAGATCCTCTATCGATAGTTTCTTTAAATAAATTGCCATCGCTCGATGCCCTTTTGCCTCTGGATAAAGTGGAGTATCCATATTTCCAAGTGTTCCGATAATATATTTCGTCATCTCACGCTCATCTGCCTGAAAATTACGAATGTATTCTGGGACTTTTTCATACACTTCATTCGTCTTACCGAGGTTTGGATCACGATAAGAAGTAAAATAGGAATCCCCTGTGCGAAGGAAGGAACTGCTACATCCATATGCGCCACCTTTGACACGTACATTATTCCAAAGATAATCATAACTTAAAATCATCTTTAAAATATTCAGGGCACCTGTATAGGCAAATCCATGCTTCACAAAGTTTCCGGAACGGGAAACATACTGTATCGCAGATGCATCTGTAAAAGCCTCATTTTGCTGGCCCAATGTATATGCTGGCATTTTAGAAACAGCATTGCCCTTCGGTAAGGCTTCGATGAATTTCTTAAGGATAGGCTCTGCCTTCTCATAGTTTTCCTTTTCGGCAGTAAAACTTATCAATAGTCTTTCCTGACAAAAGATTTGATGTATCAGTTTCTGAAGGCGTCTTATAACAAGTTCTGGCTGATGCTTCATCTGCATATCCATTTTACAAATTTCATCATAATATGCAATCCCTGTTGTCGCATCCTGTATATAGCCATATTGTGAGAAATATGCAAGGCTTCGCGTTGCAGAAACCACATGTCCTGCACTGCTTAAGGCAGACTGCAAACGTGACTTGGTCTGAGCTATGATTTCGGTCAGTCGTTTCACATCCTCTACTTTTGAAGCAAGGAGAATCTCCTTCAAAATTCCCAAGGACTTTTCCACATTTTCTTCTAGCATCTTAATGCGAAATTCGTATTTCACATGATACTGTTCTAGCTCCTTAGTGTCCGCATATGTGATGAGTCCACTGGAAATACCACCAGAATAAATATTAATCACATCATTTAATTCGGAATACGAGTAACTGTCTGTATCCACAAATGCAAGTACACTGCGTAGTAAACCTAAGACTGGCAAATCCTCTTTATCCACATCGCCTGCATCAAACAGAAAGGAAATATAATCAATTCCATTTGTGAATACCTCGTGACGTACCACGGAAACATCTCCGATTCTCTCCTCTATATTACTAAAAGGCATCACCTGCTTTTTCATATCCTTGCGTTCTAACATCGGGATTTTCTGCAAATCCTCTTCGCTAGAAGATGCTTCCTGATATTCTTTCAGTCGTTTGGTGTCTTCTATCAGCTGTTGTAATTCCTCTTCGGAAAGCTGTGCCTTGTATTCTGCTAATTTCTGTTCTAATGCCTGTTCCTTTTTTGCCAGAAGTCCTTTTTCTGGAACAAGTGACACAATGGAGCCATGGGTATTATCCAAAAGATAAGTCTGAATCAAATTCTCGTAATAATCGGTTTCTGCCTGTTCTTTTAAAAATGTAAATACATCAAGCATTTCCAACTTATCAAAAACAGCATTATCATCAAAAATCCATGTATGCATACACTCTAAGTGATATAAAAGACCTTTTGGATAGGAACCATAATCCGCTTCTCGAAAATCGAATTCCGCACTATTAATTGCTGCTAAAACAGAGGTTTTATTGATGCCCTTCTCCACTATTTTCTTCAATGTGCTTTCAATGACTTCTACAAAACGCTCTTTATCCGAAGGATTAGCATTCTTTGAAATAAATTGAAATTCCAACTGTAAAGAGCCCTAAT
>JAGBEZ010000062.1 GCA_017936725.1 Agathobacter sp. | reverse complement strand
GTATTTTGCAAGTAAGGATGGTACAGAACTGGTCAAAGAAACCAGAAATGTACATTATAGTACCAATGTTTCCATGGAAAAGTTGGTTATGGAACAACTTATTGAAGGACCGAAGCGCTCAAATTCGTTATCGACCGTGCCTTCTGGTTCAAATATTATTACGGCATCGGTGGTAGATGGAGTTTGTTATGTAAATATGAGTGATTCCTTTAAAGCACAGAATGCCGAGGTGAATGAAGAAATAGTATTATATTCTATCGTCAATTCGCTTACGGAACTGCAAGGAGTGACGAAAGTTCAGATTTCCATAAATGGTAGTACCGAAGGAAAGTTGCGCTATACCTATGATTTGTCAAAGATGTATGAACGTGACATGAAATATGTAAAAGAGGATTAAAATGAGAAAAAGACCGCTTATGCTTATAGCATGCGTCTTTTTGGCAGGATTGGTCTATCAGAAATATTCCCTGAAAATTATGCCAGTGGTAGGAACTTTGCTGGTTTTTCGAGAAGGGTATTATGGTAGGCGTACGAAGAGATATTTACAAACAGCGGGAAGGAGTATTCTTCTCCTTTCTGCGTTTCTTCTAGGAATCTTTCATATGCAGCAGGAAGAAGCATTTCGTGGGGCATATATGTCAAAATTAGTGGACGGGAATCCGGTAACCGTCTGGGGAGAACTTATCAAAATGGAACCTGCGGATTATGGATATCGTGGGATTCTATCTGATTGTTACATCAAGTTCAATGATGGCACGTTGCCATGCAACGATATCATGGTGTATACATCAAAGGACCACTTTCAAATTGGTCAAATTCACAAAATAACAGGAAAAGTAAATATGCTTTCGAAAGCAAGAAATGAAGGCAATTTTGATTCAGAGACTTATTATCAGAGCCTGAAAATTGATTTCGCGGTGGACGAGGAAACAAGCACGAGTCTAGGGAGAGGCCGTAGTGCATGGAATTCGTTTTTGCTTCGCTTTAAAGAAAAAATAAACTGTGTTTATGAGAATTGTCTTTCCAAAAAAGCGGCTGGTTTTTACCAGGCGATGGTATTAGGAGATAAAATCAATCTAGATGAGGGGTTAAAGGATTTGTTTCTCTTTGGAGGAATTTCACATATTCTGGCAATTTCGGGTTTGCACGTGTCGATTTTGGGACGAGGCATATATCGGATTTTGCGGCGTGGAGGAATTGGATTTGGCATAGCAGGAATATGCTGTGGTATTTTACTGGTTTTCTACTGTGTGATGGTGGGAAGCAGTACGTCTACTTTGCGTGCAGTGGGGATGATGCTACTGTTTTTCCTTGCGCAGTGGATAGGAAGAAGCTATGATATGCTGAATGCATTGGCAGGAATGGTCTTGTTTTTGCTTTGGGAAAATCCATTTCTGATAGAAAACAGTGGCTTTTGGTTTTCAGTGACAGCATTGTTAGGGGTGGGGCTTGTAGGAAAGACGATTCCTAAAACAATAGGAATCACAGTGACAACGCTTCCGGTGACTGCACTTTCTTATTTTGAAATCCCACTGTATTCTCCATTGGTAAATTTCGTGGTGCTTCCTATGTTAACGCCGATATTTTGCCTAGCGGTTATTGGAGGAATATTGGGCTGTTGGTTGCCGTCTGAGTTTGTTACGATAGTGCTCCAACCGTGCGAATGGCTCTTAGCATTTTATGAATGGGTTTGTAGGACCGTTTCCAAACTTCCGTGGGCAGGTGTGATATGTGGGAAGCCTGAAGTTTGGCAGGTGGTACTATATTATGTACTGTTGTTTGGCGGGGTTTATCTGCTGCGGCATAGGCAAGGGAAATATGTGGGAAACAGTTCAAAGAAAAAAGAAACGATAAGCAAGAAGTTGATCTTGGGAGGAATCCTACTCGCTTGCTCGCTGTGTATCTTTTGGCCAAAAGCAAAAGCGTTTGAAATCTCCTTTCTTGATGTAGGGCAGGGAGATGGTATCTATATTAGCGCTGGAGATGGAAGCACGTATTTTATTGATGGCGGAAGTTCCAGTGTAAATAAGGTCGGGGAGAATCGTATTTTGCCATTTTTAAAATCCAAAGGAGTGAAGTCTATTGATTATTGGTTCGTTTCGCATGCAGATAGTGATCATGTGTCGGGATTATATGAAATTATAGAAAATGGCTACAAAATAGAACATATAGTGTTATATGAACTCTGTTCAAATGATGATTCCTACAATAATTTAGTATACGCAGCCAGAGATTATGGAGCAAAAATTATATATATGGATGTGGGGGATAAAGTTTGTTCAGAGAATATGAAGTTTACCTGTGTAGGACCGCCTACGGAAAAGGATGCGCCGAATTCTGAGGATAGAAATGATAACTCACTGGTACTGCTTCTGGAACACAAACAAAATGACGGCTTGTTATTTCGAGCACTTTTCGCAGGTGACATTTCTACCGAGGCGGAGATGGCTTTATGTGAAAGTGGAGTCTTATGTGATGTGGATTTGGTCAAAGCCAATCATCATGGTTCCAATTATTCGAATGGAGAACTTTGGTTTGAAGTTACACGTCCAGAATATATTGTAGTATCGTGTGGACAGAACAATATTTATGGCCATCCAGGTGCCAAAGCAATTGCACGCATGGAAGCGTGTGGAGCAGAGATTTTTTACACGATGAAGAATGGACAGATTTGCTTTCCTTTGATACAATAAACCTATGAAAACAATAGACAATGACATTAAACGACAAGAATTTAAAAAAGTATATCTTTTATATGGAGAAGAGCGTTACCTGATTAGGCAATACCGCGACAAATTAAAGCGTGCGTTGATAAGTCCAGATGATACGATGAATTTTTCGGGATTTGAGGGCGAAGATATCAATGTGAAAGAAATCATCGATTTGGCGGAAACACTTCCATTTTTTGCGGATAAGAGAGTCATTCTCGTGGAGGGAAGCAAACTCTTTAAAAAAGGCGGCGATGAACTAGGCGAATATTTGGCAGATTTGCCAGAGACGACCTATTTTATCTTTGTGGAAGAGGAAGTAGATAAGCGCTCCAAACTCTTTAAGGCAGTAGGGAAATGTGGAAATGCGATTGAGTTTGGGACACAGACAGACGAGACCTTGATGAAATGGATTGGCAGTCGTATTGGAAAAGAAGGAAAGAACATTACACAGGCAGCTTACCAGAGTTTTATTGCAAAGACCGGAACGGATATGCAGAATATCGAAAAAGAGCTGGAAAAACTGCTTTGCTACACGATGGACAAAGATGTTATCGAAGTAGAGGACGTGGATGCAATTACGACAGAGCAGATAAATAACAAGGTGTTTGAAATGGTAGATGCAATTGCAAGTCATAGACAAAAGCAGGCGATGGATTTGTACTATGATTTGTTGGCGTTAAAAGAAGCACCAATGCGTATCCTATTCTTGATAACCAGACAGTTTCAGATTTTGCTTACCGTTAAGGTAATGGGAAATCAGGGATTTGGAAATAAGGAGATTGCAGCCAAAGCAGGCTGTCCAGAGTGGGCAGTGCGAAAATATCAGGGACAGGCGAAAGCCTTTTCGTTGGAGCAAATCAAGCAGGCAATCGAAGATGGCGTATCCTATGAAGAAGCCGTAAAAACAGGAAAGATGCACGACCAGATGGCGGTAGAGTTATTTATCGTTCAATATAGTAAGGGATGATAAGGTACCAGGTCATGGAAAATTCCGTGACTTGGTATTTTTGTGTTTTTTATGAAAGATATTTATAAGGGAAGTTTGTTGACGATATGTATACTTTGTATTATAATATATAATACAAAAAAGGAAGATGATATTATGATTATTGCGATTAACGAGTATTCCGATATTCCAATTTATATACAGATACGAAATCAAATTGTGCTCGGTATTTCCGATGGGAGGCTCGCGCCTGGAGAGCAGCTTCCAACGGTTCGTGGGTTGGCAGAGGAAATGGGTGTCAATTCTATGACTGTCAACAAGGCATACCAAATGCTTAAAGCAGAGGGGTATATCTATACAGATAGGCGAAATGGGGCAAAGGTACGAGAGAGACTAGACTTTTCGGCAGAACTTCCTAAGGAGTCGAAAGAGATGCTGCAGAGAGTGATTTCGGAAGCGAAGATACGAGGAATCAGCGAAGAAGAATTCCAGAAAATTTGTAAAGAGTTTTTTAAGGAGGGAAAAAGATGATTGTTTTCAATATAATTTTTTCAGTAACTTGTTATCCGCTACTTTTCATTATGTATTTTTTGCTCCGCAATGCGAAGGACAGAAATAGTTGGTGCTTTGGTGCGACTTTGAACAGAGAGTGGAAAAAGGACCCAGAGATAGAAGCGATAGACGCGGAATACCGTAAGAATTTGAAAAATACGATGATTGCTTTTGCAATTATGCCTATTGCTCTATTTTTTATAAAACATATGTCGATTTGTTTTACTTTTTGGATGGTTTGGATTTTAGCTGTTTGCTTTTTTCCAATGTATTGGTATGCGAAAGCAAATAAGCAGGTAAGGATTTTAAAGGATAAAAGAGGATGGAATGCAGAAAACAAGGTTTCTTACACAGATTTAAAAATTGCAGCACTTCCTCGAAGAGTGAAATTCTTTGTTTTTTTACCATGTATGCTATTAAGTGTACTTTGTATCATTTTGTCCCATGTTTTATTTGAAGAAGCTGGATATGCAGCATTTCGCATTTGCGTCTGGACCTTTGGATTGTGTACCTTTTTGTTTTATTTGTCTGCAATATGGACGGATAAGTTAAAGATAAGTGTCATATCCGAGGATACGGATGTAAATATGAATTATGCCAGGGCAAAGAAACAGGTCTGGAAGAATTTCTGGCTCATTTGTGCTTGGATAAATACAGTATTTACAGGGACTATCTTGGTGGCTATGTATTTTAGAGAATATGGCGCATCGTGGATTATTTGGGGCAGTGGAATATACTGTGTGGCGATTATTGTTTTAGTTATCTGGTTTATGAAAAAACTTTATGTGATTAATCAGGCATACGAAAGTAAGCGAACCTTAGGTGATGCGACAGATGATGACAGGCATTGGTATTGGGGTCTTATGTATTATAATCCAAAGGATACCCGATTCATGGTGGAAAATCGTATGGGAACAGGAACGGCTGTGAATATGGCGACGGGCGCAGGAAAGGGAATGTATATTTTGGCGGCACTGTGTTTGTTAATCATTCCAATTTCCTGTGTATGGATGATTATGCTTGATTTTACTCCAATCAGTTCCAAAGTGGAAAAGGACACGATTGTTTGTACGCACTTGAGTGTGGAATATGAGATTCCATTGAAGGATATCGAAAACTATACGATTCTTACAGATCTTCCAGAGATGACAAAGGTTTCTGGAAATGGCATGAACCATGTGCTAAGTGGACGCTATGAAATATATCGTGAGGGTATGTTTGAAACCTTTCTAAATCCGCAAAATGATCTGTTTATCAAGATAGAAACGGACAAGGAAACGTATTATATTAGCGGTGTTGATGATAACGAAACGCAGAGTATCATAGATGAACTAGAAAAATAGGGGGCTGTATGGTTTGGCAAGAAAGCGAAAAGACAAAAAACTTCGTTTTTATTCGATGAATTTCGAGCAAAAAGGAATCATAGAGTCTTCGTTGGAGGATTTGGTGCCGAGCAAAGAAGCGGATTGGACTAATTATCCAAAGGGCGTGATGTGGGCATTTGGAGAAAAAGGGATGCCAGTGGAATATGGTATGGATCTCGTACTGTTTGGGAATATTCCAAATGCTTCTGGGCTTTCTTCTTCTGCATCAGTAGAAGTGCTGACGGGATTTATCCTTAGAGATATGTTTGGCTTCAATGTGACCAATCCAACTAGAAAATGCCAAAATCATAATTTCCTGCAGCAATAAAAAGCGTGGGCTTGGGGACTCAAAATACAATGAAAGACGAAAGGAATGTGAAACGGCATTAGCAGAAATTCAGACTGTAAAGGATATTCAATCACTTGGCGAGCTGACCGAAGAGGAATTTGAAGCGGTAAAAGATAATATAGAATCGGATATTCGCATGAAGAGGGCGAAACATGCCGTATACGAAAATCAGAGAACCCGGAAGGCGGTGGAAGCATTACAGAATCAGGATATCACATTGTTTGGCGAACTTATGAATGCATCACATATTTCTCTTCGAGATGACTACGAAGTGACAGGGTTGGAACTGGATACACTCGTAGAAGAAG
>JAGBEZ010000061.1 GCA_017936725.1 Agathobacter sp. | reverse complement strand
TCAAATCCAGCTTCTTTTAGAATAGCAGGTGCTTTCTCAAACTCCCATGCAATCTGCTCTGGCGTATGTCCGTCAGAACCGATGGTAATGATTTCGCCACCAAGTTCTTTATATCGTTTTAAGGTGTCCATAACAGGATGCGCATGTCCAAGACCATATTTGAATCCTGCCATATTGAGTTCAAGACCTTTGCCACGAGAGATGAGAGTGCGAAGGATTTCGTCAATGATGTCCACAAACTTTTCGTGGCTATAATATTTGTTCTTATTTGGACCATAGCGCACGACATAATCTAAATGACCATAAACGTCGAAGTCAACCTTCGACTGTGCATTTTTCAAGGTTTCTTCAAAATAGTCACGGTAGCAGTCATCTTCATTTCTTCCTTCATAGAACTCTGGGAAGTAGATATCCTGTTGGTGAAGTTCGTGGGTAGAACCAATTACGAAATCGAAATGGTATGCTTCAATTACGGCTTGATTCGTTGCAGCCAAATAAGGTTGTAGACCTAGTTCAATTCCCCAACTGATATCTAATTTGCCTTCAAATTCATCTTTAACCAAAGCAATTTCCTTTTTATATGCAGGGATGTCTAAATCAAATAACCCAGGTGTACGCTGATAATCAATATCCAGATGGTCAGTGAAACATATGCCGGCAAGACCAAGGTCGCAAGCTTTTTGCGCAATAGCAAATGGAGAAGCCTCGCTGTCTCCAGAGAAGTGCGTATGCATATGCATATCATATAATTTTAAGTCATTTAAATGCATAAAAGATACCTCTTATTTGTGAAAGTTAACATAAACATGTAGCGTTTGTTTGTGATATATGAGATTGTACTACAGAAATAAGGAGTTTGACTATGTATTTTTATAAATTTTTTGTCATTTTGACGAAAATTGTACGGAAATAAAAACACTATGTGAAAGAAATAACAAACTTTTTAATTTATTGTGAAAAAGGCTTGAACTTTAGGAAGTTTTTGGTTACAATAGTCACAGCGTGAGAAATCACGAATATTAATTTACATTTCTAGGAGGAATTATTAATGGCAGTTAGAGTAGCGATTAATGGTTTTGGCCGTATCGGCCGTCTTGCTTTCAGACAGATGTTCGGAGCAGAAGGATATGAAGTAGTAGCAATCAACGATTTAACAAGCCCAAAAATGTTGGCTCACTTGTTAAAATATGACTCTTCACAGGGCAAATATGCTTTAGCAGATAAAGTTTCTGCAACAGAAGATTCAATCATCGTTGATGGAAAAGAAATCAAAATTTATGCATTCCCAGATGCAAACAACTGCCCATGGGGCGAATTAAACGTAGACGTTGTATTAGAATGTTCAGGCTTCTACACAAGCAAAGCGAAAGCAGAAGCTCACATCAATGCAGGCGCTCGTAAAGTTGTTATCTCTGCACCAGCAGGTAACGACCTTCCAACTATCGTTTACAATGTAAACCATGAAACACTTAAAGCTGATGATACAATCATCTCTGCAGCTTCTTGTACAACAAACTGTTTAGCTCCTATGGCTGACGCTTTAAACAAATATGCAGAAATCAAATCTGGTATCATGTGTACAATCCACGCTTATACAGGCGATCAGATGACACTTGACGGACCACAGAGAAAAGGCGATTTAAGAAGATCACGTGCTGCAGCTTGCAACATCGTTCCAAACAGCACAGGTGCTGCTAAAGCTATCGGCTTAGTTATTCCAGAATTAAACGGAAAACTTATCGGTGCTGCTCAGCGTGTACCAACCCCAACAGGTTCTTCAACAATCCTTTTCGCAGTAGTTAAGGGTGAAAACGTAACAGTAGAAGGAATCAACGAAGCTATGAAAGCTGCTTCTAACGAATCTTTCGGTTACAACACAGACGAAATCGTTTCTTCTGATATCATCGGTATGACATATGGTTCATTATTCGATGCTACACAGACAATGGTTAAAGAAGTTGGCGATGGCTTATACGAAGTACAGGTTGTTTCTTGGTATGACAACGAAAACAGCTACACATCTCAGATGGTTCGTACAATCAAATACTTCTCTGAATTAGCATAATTTTAGCATTTTACAGGCCCTGCCCAGATTGGGCGGGGCTTGATTTTTAAAAAGAATCTAGGAGGACAGAATTATGTCATTAAACAAAAAATCAGTTGATGATATCAACGTAGCGGGCAAAAGAGTTCTCGTTCGTTGTGACTTTAACGTTCCTTTAAAAGAAGGCGTTATCACAGACGAAACACGTATCAACGCAGCTCTTCCAACAATCCAGAAATTAATCAACGATGGTGGTAAAGTTATCCTTTGCTCACATCTTGGTAAAGTAAAAGAAGGTCCTAATGAAAAAGAATCTTTAGCTCCAGTTGCTAAGAGACTTACAGAAAAATTAGGAAAAGAAGTTGTATTCGTATCTGATTACAACGTAACAGGCGAAGCAGCAACAGCTGCTGTAGCAGCTATGAACGATGGTGACGTAGTATTACTTCAGAATACACGTTTCCGTGGTAAAGAAGAAACCAAAAACGGCGAAGAATTCTCTAAAGAATTAGCTGATTTAGCAGACGTATACGTATGCGACGCTTTCGGTTCTTCACACAGAGCACATGCTTCTGTAGCTGGCGTTACAAAATTCATCACTGAAAAAGGTGGCGAAAATGTAGTAGGTTACTTAATGCAGAAAGAAATCGACTTCCTTGGAAATGCTGTTGAAAACCCAGTTAGACCTTTCGTAGCTATCCTCGGTGGTGCTAAAGTTGCTGACAAACTTAACGTAATCAACAACTTACTTGAAAAATGTGATACCCTCATCATTGGTGGTGGTATGGCTTATACATTCGCAAAAGCTCAGGGTTATGAAATCGGTAACTCACTTTGCGACGATACAAAGATTGATTACTGTAAAGAAATGCTTGCAAAAGCAAAAGAACTTGGAAAAGAAATCCTTCTTCCAGTTGACTCTGTAACAATCAAAGAATTCCCTAACCCAATCGATGCTGAAGTTGAAACAGAAGTA
>JAGBEZ010000060.1 GCA_017936725.1 Agathobacter sp. | reverse complement strand
CATATTCGCGCTATTATATTCTACACCCGTGATTAAATCTATCTCTTGTTCTTGCAGATACCGATAGGTGATATCCCCCTCTGGCAACTGTACATATTCAAATTTTAAGCCTGAAAGCTCTGCTATTTTATCAAAAACAGCCCTTGATATTCCATCTAACTCGCCATCCTCATTTTGAAACGATAGCGGCTTGCGCGCAGGAACATATGCAACCTTTAAACTTTCTGCTTTCTGCACATATTCCAACTCAGCTCTGGTATAAAACTGCAATTCATATACCGGATAATAGTTTACAAGCAACTCATCCAAAAGCGTTGGGTAGGTGTTTTGCACCTGATACATCGCACTGTCAAGTCGTGCCAAAAGTTCAGTGTTTTCTTTATTAAGCAGGAAATAAAATGGCTGCGGAGTAAACCTTGCCAATAGTTTAGCATCACTTCTCATATCCATGATAGAGTCTACCAGCGCATCCACCTGACCATTGTCTAACGCAGCCTTGCTTTCCTCGATGGTATTAAAATACACGAGTTCGGCGGAGAAGCCATGTGTCTTCATATAAGTAATAAAATACTCCGTTAAAGGATAGTTATGTAACACCGCAACCTTCATTCCATTGAAATGCTCATAATCCTCATAATATAAGTCCGTTCGTGCTTGGTCTGTCACAAGTATGGTATATTCTGTACCGAAATTCAACTCGCTATATGCGAATTTTTCTTTGCGTGCATCTGTCATCATCGCAGGTGCAATCAAATCAATTTCTCCTGCCTCGAGTTTATTGCATCCATCCATAAAGTCTTCGACTTCTACATATTCAAACGTCCATCGCTTTATGCCCGCTACCACATTCAAATAATCGATACAATATCCTTCTATATCCCCGTACTCATTATAAGAATGAAAACCTTCCATCTGATAAATCCCCACGCGGATGGTTTCATTTTCATCTGCTTTTACCGTCTCAAAATTCATAATGCAAGATACTACAATAAGTACAACTGCAATGATTCTATAAAAACTTTTCTTCATCCCAAATACGCTTCCCTTTAATAATCTATGTAAGAATATTATATTATTTTCTGCTATTTTCTTCAATGAGCAATTTGACAAGCTTCATTACTTTCTCTCGTAATGCGTGCGGAACCTTCGCCACCTCTTTTAGCAAACGTCCGGCTGTTTTTACATCCATGTCTGCAATTTCCATAAAGTCATTGATTCCCGCATTTACAAACACATTAAAAAAAGCATCCACAACTTCTTTTCTTTCTGCCGGCGTCATTTCTTCCAGCCATGTTTTTAAAGTCAGGCTAAAGCTCTTGCTATACTTATTTACCTCATCCACGAGTGCAAATTGATTGCAATCAATCACCCAGGAAAACCCTTCGTGTTGTAAAATCGCAAACTCTGTGCTTTCCACTACCTTGTAGTCTTCTTCATGCTCCATAAGGAGTCCTACAATCGACTGCTCTGGCACAAAGGTTTCAATGCGATTCTCTACTCTTTTATATGCTTCATCATCTATCATCTTGCGATTGAATCCCGGACCATCAAAATTATAAACCTTCACTATCCTCTTCTGTAGTTTTTGATTGCAGAACACCGCTGAGTAAACAGCCAAGTTTCCACCCTTCGAATGTCCGCCAAAGCAATATTTTTTGAACAATCCCTTTCCTGTTTTCTCCACGTATTCCACAGCAGAGCGTTGTGCCGGAACTGGCATCATAAAGCTCATGTTAAGGTCTTCTCTCCAGCCAACTACCGTACTGTCCGTTCCACGAAATGCGATAAATGTGAAATTCGGACTCACATTTACATGCATAGCCGCAAACTGCTCATGCGCCTCCCTATCCAGTGTGCTTACATACTTACACAGCGTCATATCTGCAAAACGAGGACTAAATGCAAGCACGTCAAAAAGATCTTCTTTTTCTTTATAAAAAGGCATTTCTCTTTCTGTTGATTTTTCATACTTCGCATTTGCTTCTCGAATCGTTATACAGCCATCTTCTTCCACACCTGGAACAATATTTTCAAAACGTATATATGCCAATTCACTTAAGATGAAAGCATCTACTTCATTAAACGGATGCTCCTTTATAGACAAATCCCCACGCCATTTTAAATAAGTAAAAAAATTATCTTCGTAGTGCATAATTTTGCTCCTTTGATTTATTAATAATAATTATACATTTTTTTCAAAAAAAATACAGTATTTTGCTAAATATATGATATACTGTTCCAAAGGGTGTTTTTTTACCTAAATCACTAATGTACGAAAATTTGGAGGACAGCTATGAGATATGTATTAGAAAACGAAAAACTGCGTGTAGAAATCGATTCTTATGGCGCAGAACTTAAATCTGTAAAAGACAAACTTACAAATCAGGAATATATGTGGCAGGGTGATCCAAAATATTGGGGCCGTACTTCACCTGTACTTTTCCCATTTGTTGGGAAACTGAAAAATGACAGTTTTTTGCATGAAGGTAAAACATATACCATGAAACAACATGGATTTGCGAGAGATATGGAACATCAGATCCTTTCCAAAACAGAAACGGAAATCTACTTCAAACTGGTTACCAGCGAAGAAACCCTTAAAAATTTCCCATTCTCTTTCGCATTAAGCATCGGATATGAATTAACGGGAAACGAGTTAAAGGTTCTTTGGAAAGTTAGCAATTACTCCATGAACAAACACATGCATTTTGGCATCGGTGCTCATCCAGCCTTCAATTGTCCTATCCATGGTGAAGATTCCAAAGCAGGCTACAAACTCTACTTTGGAGGAGTTGATGAAATCCGTCACCACGGCAATGACCCTGTAACCGGACTTTCTGTAGAAGAAGATTTGGTACTTCCACTGGAAAACCATCGTGCAACCATTACTCCAGAATTTTTCGATCGTTGTACATATATCATAGAAGGCCGTCAGACTAACGAGGTCGGTATCGAGGACCCAGACGGAAACCGCTTTGTTACTGTACTTTTTGATATGCCTTTATTTGCTCTTTGGTCACCAGAAGGAAAGAATGCTCCATTCCTCTGTATTGAACCATGGTGTGGCAGATGTGATAGTGTGGACTTCGAAGGAACCTTAAAAGCAAGAGCCTTCGACAACTGCTTAGAGGCTGGTAATTCGTTCAACACCTCTTACATCATTCGTTTTGGTGCATAAATCTAAAAACATAGCATTTTCTACTTGTGATTTTTCATGAGAAAATATATAATAATTGATTAGAGTAAAAATCTAAGGAGGATTCTTTTCTATGCCAAAAAGAACAGACATTAACAAAATTCTCATCATCGGTTCTGGCCCAATTATCATTGGACAGGCTTGTGAGTTTGACTACTCTGGTACACAGGCTTGTAAAGCACTTCGAAGCCTCGGCTACGAAATCGTACTGGTAAACTCAAACCCAGCTACCATCATGACAGACCCAGAAACTGCTGACGTAACATATATCGAACCTCTTAACGTAGAACGTTTAGAGCAGATTATCGCAAAAGAACGTCCAGACGCATTGTTGCCAAACCTTGGTGGACAGTCCGCTCTTAACCTTTGCTCTGAATTAAATCAGGCAGGTATCTTAGAAAAATATAACGTTCAGGTAATCGGTGTTCAGGTAGACGCTATCGAACGTGGCGAAGACCGTATCGAATTTAAGAAGGCTATGGACAAGCTCGGTATCGAGATGGCACGAAGCGAAGTTGCTTACTCTGTAGAAGAAGCGCTTGCTATCGCCGACAAATTAGGTTATCCAGTTGTTCTTCGTCCAGCATACACCATGGGTGGTGCCGGCGGCGGTCTCGTATACAACAAAGAAGAATTAAAAGTTGTATGTGCCCGTGGTATTCAGGCCAGCTTAGTAGGTCAGGTTCTTGTAGAAGAATCCATCCTTGGTTGGGAAGAATTAGAAGTCGAAGTTGTACGTGATGCAGCAGGCAACATGATTACTGTTTGTTTCATCGAAAACATCGACCCACTTGGTGTTCATACCGGCGACTCTTTCTGTTCTGCTCCAATGCTTACAATCTCACAGGAAGTACAGGACAGATTAAAAGAACAGGCATTCAAGATTGTAGAATCTGTAGAAGTTATCGGTGGTACCAACGTACAGTTCGCTCACGATCCAGTATCAGACCGAATCATCGTTATCGAAATCAACCCGCGTACCTCTCGTTCGTCTGCACTTGCTTCCAAAGCAACTGGTTTCCCAATCGCTTTGGTATCTGCAATGCTTGCTTGCGGACTGAACTTATCCGATATTCCATGTGGAAAATATGGCACATTAGATAAATATGTTCCAGACGGAGATTATGTCGTAATCAAATTTGCTCGTTGGGCATTTGAAAAATTCAAAGGCGTAGAAGATAAACTTGGTACTCAGATGCGTGCCGTTGGCGAAGTTATGAGTATCGGTAAAACCTATAAAGAAGCATTCCAGAAAGCCATCCGAAGCCTCGAAACTGGCCGTTATGGTTTAGGACATGCAAAGAACTTTGACACATTAAGCAAAGAAGAACTTCTTCAGATGCTTATCACACCTTCAAGTGAACGTCACTTCATCATGTACGAAGCTTTAAGAGCTGGTGCTACTGTTGAAGAAATCCATGAAATCACTAAGGTAAAACACTACTTCATCGAACAGATGAAAGAATTAGTAGAGGAAGAAGAAGCACTCGCAGCAAACAAAGGTGCTCTTCCAGCAGACGAAGCACTTATTTCAGCTAAGAAAAATGGTTTCTCAGATAAATATTTAAGCCAGATTCTTGCTATCTCTGAAGATGATATCAGAAACAAACGTATTGAACTTGGTGTAGAAGAAGCTTGGGAAGGTGTTCATGTAAGTGGTACCGAAGACAAAGCTTACTATTACAGCACCTACAATGCAGAAGATAAAACCGTAGTTTCTGAAAACAAAAAAATCATGATCCTTGGCGGCGGTCCAAACCGTATCGGTCAGGGTATCGAATTTGACTACTGCTGTGTACATGCTGCACTTGCACTTAAGAAACTTGGTTTCGAAACCATCATCGTAAACTGTAACCCAGAAACCGTTTCTACAGACTACGATACCTCTGATAAATTATACTTCGAACCACTTACACTTGAAGATGTTCTTAGTATCTACAAGAAAGAAAAACCTCTCGGCGTTATCGCTCAGTTTGGCGGACAGACTCCACTGAACCTTGCTGCTGACCTTGAGAGAAACGGAGTTAAGATTTTAGGTACTTCTCCAGCCGTTATCGACCTTGCAGAAGACCGTGATCTTTTCCGTGCCATGATGGATAAACTCGAAATTCCAATGCCAGAATCAGGCATGGCTGTAAACTTTGAAGAAGCAAAAGAAATCGCAGACCGCATTGGTTATCCAGTAATGGTTCGTCCTTCTTATGTATTAGGCGGACGCGGTATGGAAGTGGTATATGATGAAGAAAGCTTAAAAGGATATATGGCTGCAGCAGTTGGTGTTACACCTGACAGACCAATCCTTATCGACCGTTTCTTAAATCATGCACTTGAATGTGAAGCAGATGCTATCAGCGACGGTACACTCGCATTCGTACCAGCTGTTATGGAACACATCGAACTTGCAGGTGTACACTCTGGTGACTCTGCTTGTATCCTTCCTTCTGTACACATTTCAGAAAAAAATGTAAAAACAATCAAAGAATATACACGTAAGATTGCAGAAGAAATGGGCGTTAAAGGTCTCATGAACATGCAGTATGCGATTGAAAATGACACGGTATACGTACTTGAAGCAAACCCAAGAGCTTCCCGTACCGTACCATTGGTATCTAAGGTATGTAATATCCGCATGGTACCACTTGCAACAGAAATTATCACTTCAGAACTTACTGGAAACCCTTCTCCAGTTCCAGCACTTAAGGAACAGGAAATCCCTAACTATGGTGTAAAAGAAGCGGTATTCCCATTCAACATGTTCCAGGAAGTTGACCCAGTACTTGGACCTGAAATGCGTTCTACTGGTGAAGTATTAGGTTTATCACCTTCTTATGGCGAAGCCTTCTTCAAGGCTCAGGAAGCAACGCAGTCTAAACTTCCAACCGAAGGCACTGTTCTTATCTCTGTAAACAACAAAGATAAAGCAGAGGTTGTAGAGGTTGCAAGAGCATTCCACGAAGTAGGATTTAAGATTGTTGCAACAGGCAATACACAT
>JAGBEZ010000059.1 GCA_017936725.1 Agathobacter sp. | reverse complement strand
CTCCAAACTATACTCTGCCTTTTCCTCGCCCAAGCAACCTGTCAAAACCTGTCGCATAGGCTCTAAAAACTCCGTCTCATAAATTCGATTTACTTCTGTCACCTTATCCGTATGTGGTAAATCAGAAATATCTTTGTCTGTTCTGTTTATGTAAAAATAAGCCATTGCACGAAAACTTGGCCATTCCTTTGCCAATGCCTCTTCCGTCACTGCCAGGATATTTTCTACTTCACTCTGCAAAATCAAGACATCCTGCTGCTCTTTGAATCCCTTATGACACAATTCTAAAATCGTCTGATAGGTTAAATGAAATTCTTTATCTTCTTTCCCAATCAAAAACTCCTGATTAAAGTGTCCCTGAAATCTTTTCATTTCTTTGGCACATCTACTCAAAGACGACTTGTACGAAGCATTTGAGAACTCTTTTTTCATGGAAATCAAAGTGGCTTCCATCTCTTTCAAAATCGTATATACCTGTTGCAGTTCCTGTCTCGCCTGCGTATACTGTGCTTCTGTCTGAACTGCGCCTTTTTTGACCTTTTCAAAGGACTTCTGCCAGTTCTTTACAAAGCGCATATCTACACCGGCTTTTTTCCATTCCCTTTTCCATTTCTTTAGACTGTCTCTACCAAAAAGCATATCTGTTCTCCTCGCCTATAATTACACAAATTATAACACACTTTCCATAAAACACCAATAGCGATTGGCTTAAAAAGAATTACCTTATTGCAGAAACCCCATAACATCCTATATAATATGACTATTCGAAGCCACGCAAATTTGGTTTCCAATCCACATCACATAATCGCGAGGTATCACACATGCTCACTTACGACGAAGCATTAAATTTAAACTATTATAAAAAAACACACTTTACTGGCTGGATGAATCCACTTCGTTTTCTTATCAAACAGGAAAAGCCGGAAGAAGGTGAACCTTACTTCCATGCATGGGTATGGCCAGGTCCCTATATATTTGATAAAACAGATGCCTCTTTGAAACTAGAGCACACAGCTCCATTTACTGAAGACGGAAAAAAGGAAATTGTAGACTGGATTAACGAGCAATACGAAACCTACAAAGATGTGTGGTCTAAGAAAATCCTATAATATCGCAATGAGTAAAATATCTTCGAATTTTCACAAAAAAATTCTTGACGATTACTCCAAAAAGGGATAATATATCACTGTTGCATAACAAATGGGCTTATAGCTCAGCCGGTTAGAGCGCACGCCTGATAAGCGTGAGGTCGGTGGTTCGAGTCCACTTAAGCCCATTCAAAAAGCTGTCACAATCGTGACAGCTTTTCTTTTATCTTTAACTCCACATGACAGACATTTCATAATGCTCTGGTACTTCTGCCTTTGCTTTTTCGTATTTTTCTTCCAGACGCTGGATGGACTTTACATCCGATGGGAAGAGTCTTTCTCGATCTGTTAAAACCTTAAGATACATTTTTCTTGCCGATTCGAAATTGTGATCGTTCATCTCACAATCTCCTAGACTCTCGCGAAACAAAAGTACATCAATTCTATCTTCTCCATGATAATAAATCATTTGGTCGATACTTTCCTCTAAGAAATGTCTCGCTTCTTCATATTTTCCCTGACGATATACAATATACGCCATCGTAAACATCGCATAGATGACAAGAGAAGCTTCTTTTTTCTCGGTCTTTAGAAATTCATAAGACGGCAAAGCCATTTCATATCCTTTATCCGCCTCTCCTTGAATCGCATATATCTTGCCAAGATTCTGACGCATAAAAGATACTTCTATATTTGCTTTTCTTATACCTTCCGCATTCCCATCCTGCGTATGTTTTTTAAGTATCTTTTCCTGAATATGATATGCTTTTTCAAACAACTGCTTTGACATTTCATAATCGTGATTCTGTGCATAGCATCTGGCAACTTTTCCCATGGCTTGTGCATTTTCGGAAGTATCTGGGGCTACCTGGTTTTGTATTTCATATCCTTTTTCATACCAAGGTCTTGCAGATGCATAGTCTGCCTGATTATGATACACTGCTGCTACACGCAGAGCCGCAGCACCCGTATGAACACTCCATTCTCCCCATTCTTTACAAGATAACTGATATAATTTCTTTTCGTAATCTTCAGACAAATCAAAATTTCCCTGAATCCAGCAGAACGTTGCAAAATGTTCAAAATAATCAAAGCTTTCTTTGGTTGGTTCTTCAAATGCGTGCATAACGGAATACACAAGTGATTCCATTTGACAGTTTTCCTCATAACTAATATTCCAAGCATTGTTTACTTTACTATCAATGCCTGCCAAAAGCGTCATACAGTTTTCCACCGTCGGTGTCAAACGTTTCCATACCATTTCATGAATCAGCATATGTAAACTGATGCGGTCATTTTCTTCATCATAGCGAATCCAGTTTTTGGAAATCAAATCATCAATGATTCCATAATCATCAATTCCCGTACACTCCATGAAAATGCCTACATCCACACCTTCTCTAGGTGTCACGCCCATAAAACGCATCAATTGTAAAGACGCATCCGATATTTTTCCAAAATCAAACAGTTTTTCTATATACATATAGGCGGTCATTTTACGTCTATCTTTTTTGTCACGAACAAATCCGCTAGAAGTCTGTATTTCTAATCCCTCTGTGGAAAGTTTTTGATACATCTGAGTTGGTTTCATATGGGCCGCTTTCGCCTGAGCCGCAGTCAAACTCACTGCAAATGTGTGATACTCCAACAGTTCTATGATTTTTCTTATTGCTTCCTGTTCCGCTTCTTCCTTATGTGGACGATCTATCTTTTCATATAACGCCACTAAGGTTTCGATTTCCTGAAACGGACCTACCAAAACAGTTTCAAATCCCCACGACGAAAAATCCGTTCTTGTAGTCCAAATGATATGGCAAGGCAACGACAAAATATCATCCATTTCGTCGTCCCCTTCAACATCAAAGTTATCAATGATGAGTAAGGTGTTACGATTCATGATTTTACGCAACACATTCATTTTTCGTTCGTAGTAATCATCTAAAGTTTCTGCTTGCCCGCCTGCTGCAACCGCTCTTGACAAATTTTCAACAGGAATCGCCTGATCACTGGCAATCAACTGTTTCAAATCCGATTCGTAATTCGCAAAAATAATAGTATCGTATTCGCTTTTATGTTTTTTCGCATACATTTTAGCGATTTCACTTTTCCCAATTCCACCCATACCGGTAAGAAACACGCTATTGGAACCACCCGCAAAAGCCTCTTCTATTTCTTGCAGTTCTTCTTCTCTTCCGATAAATTCCATACGTGGTGCTTCATTTTTTTCAATCAATCGATACTGATTCTTATTGCAGTTCGAAGGAATCCCCATATATTCTATATTATCTGTTGCACCATTTAAGGAGGCTACAATGCGATCCGCTAACTCATTGATGCGTTGCTCCATCGGTGGCTCAATCGCATCAATCCAGTGAAAAGCAGACAGATGATAGGTCATTCTTTCGTCCATCTGGGCAGCTTCCACTCGAAATGGAAAAATATAATTGCTCATGCGCGTTGCCAAAGTAATTTCTTTTGCCACCTCATTCGAAGCAATCGAACGCTCACTTATAATCACTACAAAGGCTCTCGAATGTTCAATGGCTCTGGTAATGCTCGCAGCCCAGTCTGGTGGTGTAATATCGCGAGGAGCTATAAAACAACGCAGTTTGCGACATTCTATAAAATGACACACTGCATCCGCAACCCATTTATCCGAACTGTTATAACTGATAAAAACATCGTATTCCATCTTGATACCCCTAGTTTCATTCTTTTGCATTTCCATGATTATACCACTGCTTAGATACAATCTGCAATTCTCTTGTCAACATTTCTAACAGAAAAAAGGCTGCTACAAATCTAATTGCAACAGCCCATTTCATTCGTGCGGATAACAGGAATCGAACCTGCACGGTCTCCCACCAGAACCTAAATCTGGCGCGTCTGCCAGTTCCGCCATATCCGCATATTCAGTTAACACATATATAAGATATGCATCAGCAAAAGATATATTACCATTTTCAAACATCAAAATCAAGACACTTTACCCAATTTGTGTAAAAGAAAATTTACACATCTGTCAATTTCCTTTTATGTCCAAATCATGTATAATGGTTTTGTATTATACTTATTATAAGGAGAAATAAAAATGAAATTAAATTACAAGAGAACGGTGCTCATTGGTCTTGCATTTATGTCCATCAGTGCCTTCTGGCAGATGTATGACAACGTAATACCGCTTATTTTGAAAAACACCTTTGGTTTGGGAGAAACCATCACAGGTGCAATCATGGCAGCAGACAATGTATTGGCACTGTTTTTGCTTCCTATCTTTGGTTCCCTTTCCGATAAGGTAAATTCCAAAATCGGTAGACGTATGCCGTTTATCTTAATCGGTACTGCGCTTGCATGTACACTTTTGGTTATCCTTCCAATCGCAGATAACACAGCAAATATGGTGCTGTTCATAGGTGGATTATTCCTCGTACTTATCAGTATGGGTACCTATCGTTCACCTGCAGTTGCTTTGATGCCAGACCTTACTCCAAAGCCACTTCGTAGTAAAGCAAATGCCGTTATCAACTTAATGGGTGCTGTTGGTGGTGTTTATACACTTATCATGATAAAAGTCCTCGTAGCCAAAGGGGACAAGCCAAACTACTTCCCACTCTTTATGGCAATCGGTGTAGTAATGGCAATCAGTGTAATCCTTCTTTTCCTTACGATTAAAGAAAACAAACTTCGTAAAGAAAGAGAAGAATTAGAACTTGCGGAAGGCCTTGTAACCGAAGAAGAACCTTCAAATGAAAACGCTGGCAAAAAACTTCCAAAAGATGTATTCCGAAGCCTTTGCTTCATCCTTGCATCGGTAGCCTTCTGGTTTATCGCATATAACGCAGTTACCACTGCTTTCTCACGTTATGCTGTGGAAGTTTGGGGCTTAGAAGGCGGTGGATATGCTGACTGTTTATTAGTAGCTACGGTTGCTGCTATCATCAGCTACATTCCAATCGGTTCGATTGCAAGTAACATCGGACGCAAGAAAACCATTATCATCGGTGTTGTATTATTAGGCGCATGTTTCTTCGCCGCAGGCTTATTCAACGAATACCATCCAGTCATGGTAGTATTCTTCTGTATCATCGGTTTTGCATGGGCCGCTATCGGCGTAAACTCTTACCCAATGGTAGTAGAAATCGCCTCTGCTGGTGACGTTGGTAAATATACTGGTTTATACTACACCTTCTCCATGACTGCACAGGTTATCACACCAATTCTTTCTGGTTGGTTATTAGAAAACGTAGGCTACAGAACTTTATTCCCATATTCGGTAGTATTCTGTATCCTTGCTATCATCACCATGTGTCAGGTAAGACACGGGGATTCTAAACCAGTGAAAAAGAAAAGTGCTTTAGAGAACTTAGACGTTGACGACTAAGCTTATCTTACACAGGAAATGAGGGATTTCGAATGGACCTATTGGTAAACATTCTTATTACACTCGGAGTGCTGGTACTTGTCTATCTGTTTTTGGTTGCACCTCGCATGATAAATCGAGCAGACCGTACACCATTTTTCGGATGGCACTATGCACACCGCGGATTATTTGACAACGATTCTGATGCACCTGAAAATTCATTGGCGGCTTTTCAAAAAGCCGTCGATGCAGGATATGGCATCGAACTAGATGTACAACTTAGTAAAGATGAAAAATTAGTCGTATTCCACGATGCTTCTTTAAAGAGAATCTGTGGCGTAGATGGAAAAGTTTGGGATTATACATTAGAAGAACTCCAGAAGATGAAACTTCTAAACTCCGACCAGACCATTCCTACCTTTGAGCAGTTTCTTGAAATCGTCGATGGAAAAGTACCGTTCATCCTGGAATTTAAACTAGACCGTGCACAGACACGCGTTTGCCAATATGCAAACGAAGTATTAAAGAATTACAAAGGCGTATATTGTATCGAAAGTTTCCACCCACTTGCACTACTCTGGTATCGCAAAAACCGACCAGATGTATTACGTGGTCAGTTGTGCGAAGAATTCTTCCGAAGCAAAAAATACAAAGGAAACGTATTATTTATGCTTCTTTCCTTTTTACCTTTTAACTTTTTGACGCGTCCAGACTTTATTGCATATAACCACAAACATGCAAACAATATTTCTAGACGCACCTGTAAAGCACTTGGAGGCCTCTCCATTTGCTATACGATTAAAAGCGTAAAAGAATATGAAAAGGCGAAAGAGAACAAGTTCGACCTCTTCATCTTTGATAGTTGCATACTATAATGATAATAAGCACAAGGGGAGTTGACACTCCCCTTTTTTATTAAAGAAAATCTCCTAGATGCAATCTTTCTAAAAACTCGGTAATAATTTGTAAAACCTGCTAAATTTTATGCCCTTGAAATCTTGCAGGTTTCACAAAGTTTTTTTCATTTTTCGCATTTCTCTTGCCAAACCAGTAGTCTCTTTGTATGATGTGAACAAGCAGACAAATGATACAACTGCTCTGCACTATATACGAACTTTTCATTACACGATATGTGTATTTTCCCACATGATTCTAGGTGCAGCCTCCAGCCTTGTATCATGTTCTTAATTGAAATCGGCTCCAGTTCGGAGAAGTATTCCAATTAGAAATCATTATATTACATACGAAATAAAATTTGCCCAAAGCATGGTCTGCCAATTCTTTTTCGTATACTTTGTGTAG
>JAGBEZ010000058.1 GCA_017936725.1 Agathobacter sp. | reverse complement strand
TATCTCCCTTCATCGGAATCGTGGCAATCATGTCACAGTTTTCCTTTACCAATTTGCTAACGCCATCGCCTTCGTTGCCAATGACAAGTCCAATCGATCCCGTCAGATTCAAGTCGTACATAGGTGTTCCATCCATGTCCGCACATACAAACCACATACCCTTATCTTTTAAGTCTTTGATGGTTTGTGTAATATTGGTTACCTTTGCAACTGGTGTGTAGTTAATCGCACCTGCGGACGTACGTGCTACGGTAGGGGTAAGCCCTACGGCGCGACGCTTTGGAATAATGATTCCATGTGCACCTGCCTGATTTGCCGTACGGATAATGGCACCTAAGTTGTGTGGGTCTTCGATTCCATCCAAGATAATGATAAATGGCGCCTCCCCCTTTTTTTCTGCGTTTGCTAAAATATCTTCTACCTCCGCATAATCATATGCGGCAGAAATAGCGATAACACCCTGATGTTTTCCTGTTTCCGAAATCTGGTCTAGGCGGTCTTTACTTACGTAATTGATGATGGTATCCCCTTTTCTCGCCTCGCGGGTGATTGATTTCACTGGTCCATCCTGGCAGCCATCTAATACAAATAATTTGTCAATTGTTTTTCCAGAACGAAATGCCTCTAATACGGCATTACGACCTTCGATTTTGTTTTCTTCAAATCCCATGTTTTCCTCCGAATATTTCTGCTAGATTGTAATCCCAGTTCGCTCAAGCCCGATTTTCGTCAACTCTACTACCCTTGGAAATTCATCTTTAAGATATAAATATCCCATGAGCGCCTCAAAGCCTGTTGCTTTTCTATAATCCACCATTTTTGCATTTTTCGCCATTGTTGGTGATTTGGCATTGCGACCTCTGCGGTAGACATCTGTCTCTTCCTCGGTCAAATCATTTTCCAATGCTTCTATCATCTTGGCCTGCGTTTCCGCTTTTACAATGTGGCTGGTCTGATAATGGAGCTGACTTGCCTTCGTGTTTCCTTTTCCCACGATGAGAGAACGAATCACCAAATCAAACACCCCATCCCCAATATACGCCAAAGCCAAAGGGGAATACGTGCGAATATCTACATTTGCAATTTCAAACTGTTCTTTGATATAAGAATCAATCTTCATTTCCATAAACCGTATATCCTCTTCTTAAATGAGCTCCCATTTTACGCCTTCTCTGGTGTCTTTAATTGCTACACCTTTTGCGAGGAGTTCATCACGGATGGCATCTGCTGTCGCAAAATCCTTTGCTTTCTTTGCAGCTGCACGTTCTTCAATCTTTGCAAGTACGAAGGCTTCTAACTCTGCATCTACGCCTGCACTTGCAGGTGTTTCTAAGAGTTTCTTTCCTTCTTCATAGAGATTTAAGGAAAGTACCTTGTCAAAATCTTCAATCAAAGCAAGCTTTGTCGCATCACTTATATCTGCTTTTACAACATCATAAAGCACTGTAATTGCCATAGAGGTATTTAAATCATTGCAAAGTGCATCCTCGAATTTTTCTTTGTACATACGGAATGCAGTGGTATCGATGTCTCCTTCGTTCTTAAATTCTGCTATTTTTTTCGCGAGTTTATTGTATGCTGCCACCATGTTATCGAGTGCTTCGTAAGAAAATACGAGTGGTTTACGATAGTGTGACTGTAAGCAGAACATACGATATACTAAAGGATTATAACCTTTGCTTTCGATTAAGGATACGGTAAGGAAATCTCCTTTTGACTTACTCATTTTTCCTGACTGGTCATTTAAGTGGTTTACGTGGAACCAGTGATTACACCATTTATGTCCGGTAAAACTTTCTGACTGTGCAATTTCGTTGGTGTGGTGTGGGAAAATATTATCTACGCCACCACAATGGATATCCATATATTCTCCAAGATGCTTCATACTGATGCAAGAGCATTCGATATGCCATCCTGGATATCCTACACCCCATGGGCTATCCCATTTTAACGCCTGATCTTCAAATTTGGATTTGGTAAACCAAAGTACAAAGTCGTTTTTATTCTTTTTGTTGGTATCTTCTTCTACATCATCACGCACACCAACCTGCAGCTGTTCTTTTTCTACCGCAGAAGAAAATACATAGTAATCATCTAACTTACTGGTATCAAAGTATACGTTTCCACCTGCTTCGTATGCAAAGCCTTTCTCTAAAAGCACCTGCACCATATGGATAAACTCAGGTATACAGTTGGTCGCTGGCTCTACGACATCTGGACGTTTGATATTTAACTTTTCACAATCGCTGAAAAAGGCATCTGTATAGAACTGCGCAATTTCCATAACTGTCTTGTTTTCGCGCTTTGCACCTTTTAACATCTTATCTTCGCCTGTGTCAGCATCGCTAGAAAGGTGTCCCACGTCTGTAATATTCATAACTCGTTTTACATCATATCCCACGTAACGTAAGGATTTTTCTAATACATCTTCCATGATATAGCTGCGAAGATTTCCAATATGTGCAAAATGGTAAACCGTAGGTCCGCATGTGTACATAGAGATTTTTCCTTCTACATTTGGAATAACGGTATCGATCTTTCTTGTTAATGTGTTGTAAAACTTAAATTTGTTTTCCATGATTCGTTTGTCTCCTTCTGATTGAATCTTATTAATAGACATTCGTCTGTTACTTTCCTCTTTCGAAATTTACTTTAGCTTTGTATCCGTCGTGACAGCTAAAAGCGTCTTAAGCTGCTCGATTTCCTGTTCCAAGCTGTCTACTCGTTTGCCAAGCTCTGCCTCGTTTAATTCCAGACTGCCAATTTCCTCCTGGATTGGGTCTGGTAAAACGTTGTGGTCCAAAAGTTCCTGTGGTACATGGTTATTGTTTCTTCTGACCACTCGTCCCGGGATACCTACAACCGTACAGTTTGGTGGAACCTCTTCTAGCACCACACTACCTGCACCGATTTTACAATTATCCCCAATGGTAAATGACCCCAGCACCTTTGCGCCCGCACTTACCATGACATTATTCCCAAGGGTTGGATGTCGCTTGCCTTGCTCTTTTCCCGTACCGCCAAGAGTAACTCCCTGGTACAGCGTACAGTTATCACCAATAATCGTGGTTTCTCCTATGATAACACCAGAACCGTGGTCAATAAATAATCCTTTTCCAATTTGTGCACCTGGATGTATCTCAATCCCCGTCTTTCGAACCGCCTTCTGGGAAAGCCATCTCGCCCAGAAATAATGCCCATCTGTATACCATTTATGTGCCATTCGGTACATCATAACTGCTTTAAAACTAGGATACAAAAACACTTCCCAGTTGGAGTGAATTGCAGGGTCTCTCTCTCGTATGATATTAATTTCTTCTTTTACGTTTTGAATAAATCCCATATGCTACCTCCAAGTTCAATTCTATTATCGCTCATAATCTTATTCGCGAAAAAAGAAAAGAGCTATGACGTCTTTAGAGACGACATAGCTCGTGGTTCCACTCTAATTCAAAGTATTCCTTGCGAATTTCACAAATAACACTTCCTCATAGCACGTAACGTGTGCGACGCGTACTTAGCTAATCTGTCGCTGGCTAAACCACAACACATATGACTTCACCAAGTCGGCTCCCGGATGCACTTTTGAAACATAAAACCAAGGCAGCTTTCAGCCGGTGACCGCCTCTCTCTTTTGCTTTACGTGATTTTCTACTCTTTCCGTTCTTTGCCTTTAAAATATTGAAATAAAACTTACCTTATAGTTTATGCAGAAATTCCTATTTTGTCAAGGAATAAACAAATCTTTCGCTTATCCCTGACAGTTTCCGCACCCACCAGCACAGCCCACTGGCATGCTCGCTTCATACATGGTGGCAAGTGAACAAATCGCCTGTGCTGCCATACCTTCTTCGCGGCCTGTAAAGCCAAGGCGTTCCTCCGTCGTTGCTTTTACGTTAATCTGGTCTCTTTCGATACGAAGAACCTTTGCAATGTTTTCTTCCATTTGGTCGATATATGGACGAAGTTTTGGTTTCTGTGCAATAATCGTAGCATCTACGTTCTCGATTACATATCCTTTTTCTTCGATTAAGTCGCGTACATGCGCCATCAACTTCATGCTATCCGCACCTTTGTATGCGGGATCGGTATCTGGAAAATGCTTTCCAATATCGCCCATCGCTGCCGCACCAAGAAGTGCATCCATAATCGCATGTACCAGTACATCCGCATCCGAATGTCCCAAAAGCCCCAATGTATGTGGTACCTCGACACCACCTAAAATCAATTTTCTATCTTCTACTAATTTATGCACATCATAGCCTAATCCTACTCGCATTATATTTACTTCCTTTCTATTCATTTATAATATTATTATATCAAAAAAACCACCTTACTCCTAGTCCAAAGTTGAAAGAGTTTGGAATCTCTGTTAAAATATATGTATTATTGTTATTTACACAGTTTTCGCTTTGAACAAACACGAGAAAGGTTTTTCCATGAAACAGATACACTTCAGAAATCGGCTCCTTTCTTTGGTTCTCATCTGTGCCCTTTTTCTTACCAGTTTTTGTGTAAGTGGAGCGCCAGGTGATCTCGAAAATGCAAATGATCAGGTCGACCATTTGCAGGATCAGATTGACGATGCCAAAGATGAACTTGATTCTTTTGAGGAGCAGCAAGATGCTTTAGAGGGTGATTTAAAAGATTTAAATCATAGTTTGTCCACCCTCGCTAATGATATGAACCAACTAGAATCACAAATTTCCCAAAAACAAAAGGAAATGGAACTTCTTACCAAAGAACTAGAAGATGCAACACTTCTTGCTGATGAGCAATATGAAGCCATGAAATCCCGCATTCAGTTTATGTACGAATACGGCAGTATCTCTCTTTTGGAAGTACTGCTTGAAAGCCGCTCTTTTGCGGATTTCTTGAACCGAACGGAATCTGTGTCCTTTATCACATCCTATGATCGCGAAAAACTAAATGAGTACCAACAACTCATGGCGGACATTTCACAAAAGAAAAAAGATTTAGAAGCAGGAGAAGCTACGCTTCTTGCAATGCACGATGATATGAAACAGAAACAGTCTCATGTAACTGCCCTTATTCAAAAGACGCAGACGTCCATCGACGAGACACAATCTGAAATTTCAAATTCAAAAGATCAGCTTGCTTCTCTTAATGAACAACTTGCCTACTGGGAAGAAATCGAGCGTAAACTCGAAGAAGAAAAAGCAAAAGAGGATATGGAAAAATGGGAAGAAATCCAAGGCTCCGATAAAGAAGATTTTAGCGGACCTTATACTCCATTGGAAGGTGAGGCCTATCTCCTTGCTGCAATTATTCAATGCGAAGCAGAAGGCGAACCTTATGATGGAAAAATCGCGGTTGGCAATGTCGTATTAAACCGCGTCAAAAGTTCTCGTTTTCCAAATACGATTACTGGTGTTATCTATCAGAATAAGCAATTTTCACCTGTCGCCAGTGGTCGTTTGGCTTATCGATTGGAAGCAGGTGTCAATGACGAATGCATTCGTGCCGCTACCGAAGTCTTAAATGGAAAGCATATTACAGACGCTTTGTTTTTCCGTCGCAACAATGGCACAATTTCCGGAACTGTCATTGGAAATCATGTGTTCTATTAATATTTACATACGAAAAAGAGGAAAACCGATTTTACCGATTTTCCTCTTTATTTTTTCTATGTAGTTCTATTTTTATGCGTTTCTTTTTTGATCAATAAAATCAATTAAAAAGTCTGCCGTCTTTTCGATTCCAAGCACGCTACTATTAATCGAAATATCATAGTTTCTAGAATCGCCCCATTTGCCTTCACAGAAACTGTTATGATAACGCTTACGCTCGGTATCCTTCTCATGCATGAGACGTTCGGCTGTAAATTCATTTTTGTCATAAAGACGCATGATGCGTTCTCTTTTTACCTCTTTGTCACCTAATACAAAAATAGATACCAAAGCATCATATTCTTTCAAAACATCCTCTCCGCATCGTCCAACGATTACAAAGGATTCGCCTCTCTTTGCTTTTTCCTGCAAATGCTCAAATTGCAACAAGTAAAGATTATCCTGTACGGAGCTGCTAAAACCACGAACGGTTCGTTTAAATATTGGTGTTACGTATTTCTTATCAATATCCTTTAAGTGTTCTGCCTCTACTTGTTTTTTCTCTGCAATCTCTTCCAGGATATTTTTATCAATCAGCGGAATATTATAGTGTTTTGCTATCATTTCGCCGATTTCGCGTCCGCCACTGCCAACTTCTCTTCCGATAGAAACAATCAACTGTTTTTC
>JAGBEZ010000057.1 GCA_017936725.1 Agathobacter sp. | reverse complement strand
TTGAATTTGCTGCATGTAAAATTTTTCCATCACCAATATAAAAAGCGACATGCGTACAACTTCTTCCATTTGAGCTATAGCAAATAATATCACCTGGTTGTACTTCCGAATAAGAAATCTTACGTCCTGCTCCTGTATACTGTCCCTGTGGTGTACGGCTGATAGAATAGCCAAATTCCTTTAACACATACATGGTAAACCCAGAGCAATCGGTTCCAGATTTGAGGCTTTGTCCTCCGTGTATATAGCGATTTCCTAAATATTGCATTGCGTAGTCCACAATGGCTTTTCTAAGTTCCACACTAGACGAATAGGTCGTTGATGGTGGCTTTACCGAAATGTTTGTCTGCTCTTTTACTACCTTTTCGGAAATACCCGCACGCTCTTTTAATTCTTTTATAAAAGCTCGCTCTTTATTATCATCTTCCGCATTCTTTGCATAGGTATACTCTTCGTGAATGGTCACATACTGCGCCGCTACATAACCTTTGATTTCATCTGTATATTGGACATGAAGCCATTCTCCACAATCCTCAATCAGTTTAAGCTCTTCGCTTACATTGACATAACCAATTCTACGGCTATTTGTCGTCTGACCCTCTCGAACATTCAAACGGTCCGCATTCACAACGATATATTTCGAAACATACTGGTCCATAACTGCCGCTGCTTCTTCGCCATGAATAAAATACTCTGCTTTTATGTATCCTTCCACATTTCCAGAAATAATCTGGAACCACATATTGTCCCCTTCACCTACGGTGGACATAATTTGTGCAACTGCACCATCATATATCTTTCCTAAAATGGTGGAATCCGTGTTTGGTTCTTGTCTTACATTGACATAATTCGTTACATCCGCAATCGCAAAACTAACATACTCCTGTGTATCCGCAGGATCCTCTTCTGTTCCAGTTAACTCAGAATTCTCAATTTCTGTTCCTAAACTCTCTGTACTTATGCTTTCCGTCCCCAAATCTTCTGTTGTATTTTGTATATTTTCTTCCGTTACATCATTATCTGTAGCATGTCCTTTATCTTTGTTTAGGCTGCCAATTCCTAAAAGCACTCCAAACAATATGACACACAATACTGCTACACCAATTCCCAGTTTTATCTCTTTGTTTTTCATTTCATTTTTCTTTCTAAATTCCATCGTTATTTGTTACCCGAACATTATAACTCTTTTCCCCTATAAATGCTAGCAAAATAAAGGCGTTGGAAGAAAATAAAAGCGTTGCGAGAAAAAATCTCACAACGCCTTTTATTATGATTATTCTAGACTATACAGTCTGACTCTTAGAAACAAATACCTGGAAGGAATCTGTTCCAACTAATGATTTACCAGGTGTGATTGTAACATCCTTATCTGTAATTACATATTCAAGGTTTGCGCCTTCGCCAACAACAGTATCCTGCATCAATACACAGTTCTTAACTTTAGCACCTTTTGCAACCTTAACACCTCTAAAGAGTACAGAGTTTTCAACTTCACCTTCGATAACACAACCGTCAGCTGCCATAACATTGGAAACCTTAGCACCTTTGATATATCTAGTTGGGTTGTCATCACGAATCTTTGTATAAATCTGTCCTGGTCCAAAGAGACCTTTTAAGTTTTCTTCTTTCAGAAGCTTCATATTTTCATCGAAGTAGCTCTTCATATCATAAATATGAGCAGCATATCCTTCGTAGCAGTATCCCTGAATATCAAGCATATCAAGCTGTGGAGCAAGCACGTCTCTTTCGAAACAGGTAAATCCAAGTACATATGCTTCGTCTACTAAACGGATGAGGAGTTCTCTATCGATAACATAAGTATTCATAGAGAAGTTTACTTCACCATCTCTCTTAGAGTTAACGAAAATCTGTTTTACCTTTCCATCTTCAATATCATAGGTATAGTATAAATCATTGCTTGAACTAACAGGTTTCTTGAATATGCTAGGAACTTCCTGTTTACGATATACCAATGTAATATCTGCACCACTTGTTTTATGTTTGTTAATAATCTCAGCATAATTAATGTTTGCAGCATAATTAGTATCTGACATTACAACGTATTTTTCTTTCTGTGATACAAGGAAACTCTTAATACTTTCTAATGCTTCTACACGTCCGTTATATACTTTGATTTCTTTCTGTGCGTATGGAGGGATAATATTTAAACCGCCATTTTTACGAGCAAGGTCCCATTCACGACCAGATCCAAGATGATCCATAAGTGAAAGGTAATTTTCACGAGCAATTAAAGAAATATTGTCAATACCTGCACGTGCCATACTAGAGATAACAAAGTCTACCATACGATAACGGCTTGCAAATGGGATAGAAGCCATTAATCTTTCTTTTACAAGTTCTGGTACTAATCCATCATAGCTGTTAGGAAAAATAACGCCCAACGCTTCATTGTTAATAATTGTGTTTAGCATTTTTCTCCCTCCTTAACATCTTCATATACCTTAGCTGTTGCTGAAACTACTGCGTTTGCACCAATCTTTAATCCAGGTCCAACATGTGCTACATCACCAATGCCGCCACCTTCTGGATGTTCACCAACAACTGCGTTTTCGCCTACTTCTACACCTTCAGCAAGGATACAGTGTCTTACAACCGCACCAGCTTTGATGGTAGAACCACCCATAACTACTGCGTCTTCTACTACTGCACCTTCTTCTACTGTAACACCAGCGTAAAGGATAGAGTGTTTTACAGTACCCTTAATGTCACAACCGTCTGTAATCATAGAATCTTCTACGATAGCTGTAGGAGCAATTCTGTGACCTGTATGTCCGCTGTTACGGCTATAGATTTTCCAGTTTTCGTCAAAGAGGTCGATACCAGAGTTTTCTGGATCTAAAACTTCCATGTTTGCTTCCCAAAGAGAGCCAATTGTACCTACATCCTTCCAATATCCATCGAAACGATATGCGTACATGTTACGATTATCTCTTAAGAGATTTGGAATAATATTGTTACCAAAGTCATTTTCTGAGTTTGGATCTGCTTCATCTTCGATGAGGTATTTTTTCAAAATATCCCAGTTAAATATGTAGATACCCATAGATGCAAGATTTGACTTAGGATTCTTTGGTTTTTCCTGGAATTCTGTAATCTTGTCGTTTTCATCTGTAACCATAAGACCAAAACGAGAAGCATCATCCCAAGGCACTTCCATAACTGCTACTGAGAATTCAGCACCTTTTGCTTTATGGAACTGTAAGAAGTCGTTATAATCCTGTTTACAAATCTGGTCACCAGAAAGGATGATAACATACTTTGGATCATATTTTTCAATAAAAGCAATATGCTGATAAATCGCATTTGCTGTTCCCTTGAACCAGTCTGAACCAGATGCTTTCTGGTATGGTGGAAGCACGTGAATACCACCATAAAGACGGTCGAGATCCCAAGGCTGTCCGTTTCCAATATAGTTGTTTAATTCTACTGGCTGATACTGTGTCAATACACCGACGGTATCAATGCCTGAGTTTACACAGTTCGAAATTGGGAAGTCGATGATACGATACTTTCCGCCAAATGGAACTGCTGGCTTTGCAAGGTTCTGTGTCAATGCATACAATCTGGAGCCTTGTCCTCCAGCAAGAAGCATTGCAACCATTTCTTTTGCCATAGTTGTTTCCCCCTTTTTAAATATACGTACCCCATCTTGGATACTCTTACTAAGATAATATCACAGTTGTCCAAAGAATACTAGTAAAATATATACAAAAAAAGCGAAAAAAATAACCAAAATTATCCTTTTCGCCCAAAAAATTATTTTTTATCTTTGTAAATCTGATCCGTATGGATAAAGTCATATGGTGTAGCCTGATATACATAATAATTTAAATAGTTATAATACATCAGGTTGCCATGCGATCTCCATTGCAGCAATGGTTTTTGTGCATCATCATCCTGTGGATAATAGTTTACTGGCACTTCGATTGGAAGTCCTTTATCCTTATCTCTGCGATATTCTTTATCCAGTGTAAATCTGTCATACTCTGGGTGTCCCATCACATATATCTGTTTTCCATCATCGGAAATCACCAAAAATACGCCAGCATCTTCTGATTCTGCTAAAATCTTTAAATCCGTGTGCTTTTCAATATCTTCTCTGCGCACCTCAGTATGTCTGGAATGTGGTGCATAAAAAATATCATCAAAACCTCGCACAAGCGGCACTCTTCTGTTCATTACATGATGAGCAAAAATACCAAACATCTTCTTCTCTAATGGATGCTTTTGAATTCCATAATGGTAATACAATGCCGCCTGTGCACCCCAGCACAAGTGCAAGGTAGAAGTTACATGCGATTTGCTCCACTCCATAATCTCACATAGTTCTTCCCAGTAATCCACTTCTTCAAATTCCATCTGTTCGACTGGCGCACCAGTAATAATAAAGCCGTCGAAATTCTGATTCTTTACTTCGTCAAAAGTCTGGTAAAACTTGTTCAAATGACTCATAGACGTATGTGTAGACTCATGGCTGCTCGTTTTTAAAAATGTCACGTCTACCTGAATCGGTGTATTCGATAACGAACGCAAAATCTGAAGCTCGGTATCTTCTTTCAGCGGCATAAGATTTAAAATCGCGATACTAATCGGACGAATATCCTGATGCATCGCACGGTGTTCGTCCATTACAAATATATTTTCCTGTTCTAAAATTTCCTTTGCAGGCAAATCACTTTGAATTTTAATTGGCATTTTGACCTCCAAACATTTCGATAAAAGTATCCTCTGAAATAATTGGTACTCCTAACGATTTTGCTTTTTTGTTTTTCGAAGATGTGGATTCCACATCATTGTTTACCAAATAATTGGTTTTTCCTGATACAGAACCTGCAACTTTTCCACCTTCTGCTTCTACATATGCTTTAAATGCATCTCTGTTCTTGAAATGATGTACATCACCTGTGATAACAAAAGTAATATCTTTGCAGCGACCATTTTCGCTGCTTTGTTTCTCCACACGTTTTACATGAATAACTTCAAGCAGATTCTTTAAAATCTTTTGATTACTTTCATTTGCATACCATTGTAATATAGAATTTGATTTTTCGCCACCAATTCCTTCAATATCTTCAAATCCGATACCTGCTTCCATTCGCTCTAAGAAGTTTTCAAATCCAACTGTATTTACAATTTTCTTGGCTGCATCCAATCCTATCATCGGAATGCATAAAGCAAAAATCAAGTTTACTGGATGAACTTCGCGGCTCTTTTCAATCGCTTTGTCCATATTTTCACAGGATTTCTCTCCAAATCCCTCTAATTTACTAATGGTATCAAAATGTTGATTCAGTCGATAAATATCTGCGTATTCCTTAATAAAGCCTTCGTTGATAAAACGAAGCATTGTCTGCACCGAGAGTCCCTCAATATCCATCGCATTTTTGCTTACAAAACGGCTGAACTTTTGTACATTTTTTGCAGTACAGTCAGGATTGGTACAATGCAAGGTCTTTGTACCACTGTTACTTATGTGGATACGGGTTGCCGCTTTACAAACAGGACATTCTGTAGGTATTTCAACTTCACCAACTGCATCTTTTACTTTGATACATTTTGGAATAATTTTATTTGCTTTAATTACTTCAAGTGTACACTCTTTGCCTACACCAAG
>JAGBEZ010000056.1 GCA_017936725.1 Agathobacter sp. | reverse complement strand
TGTGTATGGTCAGACGAAACTCGAGGGAGAGCTTGCAGTAGCGAATATATTAGAAAAATACTTCATCGTTCGTATTGCATGGGTGTTTGGCGTAAATGGCAAGAACTTTATTAAGACGATGTTAAATGTAGGTAAGAATCGCGACCGTCTTACCGTAGTAGCGGATCAGATTGGCACGCCTACGTATACATTGGATTTATCAATTCTTCTTGTGGATATGATAGAGACAGACAAGTATGGCTATTATCATGCGACCAACGAAGGCGGATACATTAGCTGGTATGACTTTACGGTAGAGATTTTCCGTCAGGCAGTGGAGATGGGACATACTGAATACAGTCCAGACAGACTTACGGTAGTTCCAGTGACGACTGCAGAATATGGTGTGTCAAAGGCTGCGAGACCATTTAACAGCCGTTTGGACAAGAGTAAATTGGTAGAGGCTGGTTTTACACCACTTCCTACATGGCAGGATGCATTGGGACGATATTTAAAGGAAATTGAGTTTTAATGAAACTACCAGGCTATTATTCATCAGGCGATTTTGCCCGTATGGCACAGGTATCTGTGCGGACCATACGTTTTTATGATAAACAGAATATTTTAAAACCATCTTATGTTACTCCGGCAGGAGCACGTTTTTATACGGACTCAGACTTTGTTAAACTGCAACAGATTTTATTATTAAAGTATCTGGGCTTTTCTTTGGAAGAGATTAAGGGCATGACCATCGACGATGCCGACTATCATTTTCTGCAGAATTCTTTAACGATGCAAAAGAAACTGATTGCAGACAAAATCGAGCAGATGCAGTTAGTGGAACAGGCAATCGATAATACGGTTGATGCATTAGAAGAAAATCATCAGATTGATTGGAGCCAGATGTTGCATTTGATTCACCTGACGGGGATGGAAAAGAGTCTGAAGTCACAGTATGAAAATGCGAATAATATCTCTGCACGTATTCGTCTGCATAGAGAGTTTTCGACGAATCCTAAGGGCTGGTTTCCGTGGATTTTTGAGACGGGTGTGTTGCCATATATAGCGGAAAAGTCAAAGACGGTTCATATCCTTGAACTTGGCTGTGGTGAAGGCTCGCTTTGGACGGAAAATTTATCACGCTTGCCAGAAAATGTTCATGTTACGGTATCCGACATTTCAGAAGGGATGATTCGTGATGTTCGTAGAAATATCGGCTCTGACGAGCGATTTTCTTATGAATGCTTTGACTGTCATAAGATTCCGGCACAAGCAAATACCTATGATATTGTGATTGCAAATCATCTGCTTTTTTACTGCGAGGATATGGCCCAGGTATGCAGTGAAGTGAAACGAGTGTTAAAAGATGGAGGAGTGTTCCTCTGCAGTACTTATGGGACAGCGCATATGCAGGAAATTACCCATCTCGTACAGAAGTTTGATTCGCGCATCATCCTTGCAGCAGAGAATCTGTATGAGAGATTTGGATTAGACAATGGAAAGGAGATACTCGCTCCATATTTTGAACAAGTAGATACGGTATTATATGAGGATGCTATCGTTATTGATAAAGCAGATCCGCTTATCGAATACATACTTTCCTGTCACGGAAATCAGAATCAGTATCTCTTGGATAAATATCAGGATTTTCGCCAGTATGTGAAAAAACAGGTAAAGGGGCAGTATCGAATCACAAAAGAGGCGGGATATTTTATCTGCCGCGTGTAACACCTTAAAAACATACAAAAACCGTCATGATTTTTCACAATTTAGAGGGCATGCTTTTGTATGTATTTAACAAAATACAAAAAATAGAACAATTTTTACTTGAAGGTGACCTATGGTCACCTTTTATAATACAATTAAGTTTGAAACTTAAAATGAATACATATGTGCTTGCAAGTACACTATCACAAATGCAGCACATCAAATAAAGAGAGGAGATTCCACTATGAAAGGTATTATTTTAGCGGGTGGTTCAGGTACACGCCTTTATCCACTTACCATGGTAACCAGTAAACAGTTACTTCCTATTTATGACAAACCTATGATTTACTATCCAATGTCCGTTCTTATGAACGCAGGCATTCGTGATATCCTTATCATTTCTACTCCACAGGATACACCAAGATTTAAAGAATTGCTTGGCGATGGACATCAGTTTGGTGTGAACCTCGAATATGCAGTTCAGCCAAGCCCAGACGGTCTTGCACAGGCCTTCATCATCGGGGAAGAATTCATTGGCGATGACACAGTAGCAATGGTACTCGGCGACAATATTTTCTCAGGACACGGTCTTAAAAAACGTTTGAGAGCAGCGGTTGAAAATGCGGAAACTGGAAAGGGTGCTACCGTATTTGGTTACTATGTAGACGACCCAGAACGTTTTGGTATCGTAGAATTCGATAAAGATGGAAAAGCAATTTCTATCGAAGAAAAACCAGCACAGCCAAAGAGTAATTACTGTGTAACAGGTCTTTATTTCTACGACAACAAAGTAGTAGAATATGCAAAGAACTTAAAACCATCTGCGCGTGGGGAATTAGAAATCACAGATTTGAACAGAATCTATTTAGAAGATGGCGAATTAAACGTAGAACTTCTCGGACAGGGCTTCACATGGCTGGATACCGGTACACACGAAAGTCTGGTAGATGCAACCAACTTCGTAAAAACCGTAGAGACACATCAGCATCGTAAGATTGGATGTCTCGAAGAAATTGCATACTTAAATGGATGGATTACAAAGGAAGATATCCTTGAAGTATACGAAGTATTAAAGAAGAACCAGTACGGACAGTACTTAAAAGACGTAATCGACGGAAAGTATAAAGAACAATTATATTAAGATTAAAGGAGAACAAAATCATGAGAATTATCGTAACAGGTGGCGCAGGCTTCATCGGAAGTAACTTTGTATTTCATATGTTAAACAAATATCCAGACTATCGTATCGTTTGTATCGATGCACTCACATACGCTGGAAACTTATCTACCCTTAAGGATGTTATGGATAACCCTAACTTCCGATTCGTAAAATTAGACATTTGTGACCGTAAAGGTGTTTATCAGTTATTCGAAGAAGAACATCCAGATATCGTGGTAAACTTTGCAGCAGAATCACACGTAGACCGTTCTATCGAAAATCCAGAAATTTTCTTACAGACAAAC
>JAGBEZ010000055.1 GCA_017936725.1 Agathobacter sp. | reverse complement strand
TTGTCCCAAATAACACTTCATTTGCCAACTTTTCTACAACCTGTTTTCCATAATTGGATAAGAAAATTTCAATTATCGCAATACCACTCTTCTCACATAACTCATTTACAAATACGCGTGTTTTCTTTTTCTTCTCACTTGGTTTACACTCGTGTGCCGATTCTAAAAGTTGCATATATGCAGAAAAATGCTCCCAAATCATAGGAGATAGTTCTTCCTTCTGTTTCTTTTCTACGCTTTTTACGGCACTGCCTGATAGTTTAATCGTATCATACCAGCGTTCATTCTGCGGCTCATCTGTAATGCTCGAATATTTGGTCAGCACCTCTTCTAGGACTTTCGTATCAACTGCATTCATCTGGGTATCAAACAATTCCATACGATAAATGTATCTGCCTTTTTCACGATGACGGTTGTAATAGTAAACCGGCATGTCTTTTTCAAATGGCGTAATAATAAGGCTCTGCATTTCCCATAAGCCAATCAATCGCTTCATTTCTACTGTTGCTACACGTCCTAACCCTCTCATGTTATAGGCATGCATACGGAACACAGCACCTTCGATATACACTTTTTCAAATACTCCTGCATCCTGTGTTTTGCATGCATATCTGGACTTTATTTCTTCTACCATTTTCTGAATCATCGTACTACCTGCTTCTGCCCCTAATTATATATGTAACTTTCAAAAATTAGTTTGCTGCATGACGAGCTTCAAGTTCTTCGTTCATCTTAGCAAGGCTCTTCTTATCCAGGTTGTAGATAAGTGCTAAACCTACAAACATGCATACTGCAGATACTAAGTAAAGAACAGCAACTAAATATCTCATGTTAAGAGCTACTTCTGGAAGCTGGTATCCTTTATACTGTTCTGCATAACCTAACATCTTCATAATTACTAATGCAAGAGAAGGTCCAACACCCTGTGCTAACTTACGGAAGAAGGAATGTAACGCATATACGGTACCTTCTTCACGTGTACCAAATTTCCATTCGTTGTAGTCAATAGCATCGCCCATCATAGACCAAGATACGGTAGAGTAGATACCCATGCCTAAGCTGTTAAACAACTGACATACTACATAAATTACAATACCTGTTCCATCTGGAGAGATTGGAAGTACGCACATAAGACCACATGCGATCATACTTACAATGGAGCCAACTGTAGCTAACTCTTTCTTACCGAATTTAACTACCATCTTACGAGCAAGTGGTGTAAATGCAACGATAGGAATCATTGCGAATAAACTTACGATACCTGAAACAGCAACGTTATGGAAGTATGACTGGAACATTACGGTTACAGCTGCAGTAGCACCCTGCATACCAAGGAACATACCCATAGCAGCAAGTGTTGCACCCATTGCTGGACGGTTTTTAACGAAGTTGCCCATTGCTTTAAATACGTTGAATTTTGGCATTTCTTCTTCATTACACTGTACATATTCATCACAACGAATTACTGTTGTACGAACCATGAACTGGAATGAAATGAATCCAAGAATACCCATAATAAGAGCTACAAAGAATACTCTTTCGCCAAGGATAACGTCAACTACCTGTTCTGTAGGAATCATAGTTGGGTTACCAGCTGCATCAAATCCTGGCAAATCAAGAACTACGGTTTCTTTTCTGTAGATGAGCATTGGAAGAAGTACCATAGGTACCATATTACCAATCATACTACCTACGGAACGCCATGCTGAAAGTGAAGCACGGTCAGCTGGTTCTTTCGAAATAAGTGATAATAAAGAACCATATGGAACGTTCGCGATTGTATAGAATGCATCCCAAAGAATGTATCCAGCTACAAATAATATGTTCTTAACTATGTCTGGAGCCTGTGGGAATGGTAAGAAGCAGCATGCACCTGCTACTAAAAGACCAACGGAACCCACCCAAATATAAGTTAAGAATTTGCCTCTCTTGTACTGTCTCTTGTCAGCGTCAATAATAGAACCGATTAATGGATCGTTGATCGCATCCCAAATCTGTACAATAAGAAGTAACCCAGCGTATGTAATGGAATCCATCTGCATAAACTGAGTCCAGAAAATAATAAGTGTGCCCTTAAGAGCAAAACTCATGTTACAACCAAAGTCACCAGCAGCGTATGAGATACTGTCTAAAATACCAAATTTACGATGCTGTTTAGTTCCTGTGTTGTTCCCCATCGAAAAATACCTCCCTTATTTATTTTTGAATCGATGTCTACGATATGTTCATAATATCACATTATTCAAAAATTAAATAGTATTTTTTAGTAATTTTCATCAAAAATTGTAAGCGATTCATTTGCATTCCATATTGTTACAGTTTCCGACAGTTTTATTTCTTCCTCCGCGATTTTTTCCTTTTCGCGAAGTGCCTCTTCATAGCCCTTTACCGCAGCAAACGGTACAAACTGCTTGGCTCTGTTATCCATTTTAGCAACCTCCTATTCTCTCTCCCTTTGGAGCATTCACATAGACCGTCTTTTCTACCTCTCTGCCGCCAGACCTGTGCCCGCCTGTTTGCTGATTTCGCTCCATAGTGGTTGCTCCTTCTTCCAAATTCATGCCCTTAAGAATGGCATTCTTTCCAAATCTCTTTTTTATATC
>JAGBEZ010000054.1 GCA_017936725.1 Agathobacter sp. | reverse complement strand
GCTATTACTAGCACAAGATCCTTAGTCTTGCCTGTCTGCCAATTCCAGCACTTCCGCATATTCGTCACGATTTATCGCGACGACTTGATTATAATAGCAAATGAATATGCTATTGTCAATAGGAATTTTTTATTTTTTTACAAATATTTTTTAGCCCTCTTTTTATTGCTGATATCCTAATACGAACAAATAAAAATCGTTCTTTGGCTGCAAGCAGGTCTCCTGTAAAAGTGTAAACTCTTTGTGAAGACGAAGCTGCTTTTTGACAAAACCAATCTCATTGGTATACATGATGATTACGGCGTTTCTGGTAAGATGCGTCTGTACTTTTTCAAAAAACTTTGCATAAAATGCATCCATCTCCTGCTTCGTCTTCTGCCCACGAAGCGGCATGTTGGTTATGATTTCATCAAACAAATACTCGTGTTTAAAATCAAAAAAGTCTCGATGGATATAATTGATTCGCATTCCTGCAATATCTGTGTTTTCTCTGGCAAAGGCAATTGCTTCTCCATAGATATCCGTACCATACATTTCTCTTGCAGGCACTTTTTTGTTGCGTTCGATGAGCATAGTGCCCACACCACAGAATGGATCCATAATCTGAGCATCTTCTTTTAAATAGTCCTTTGCTAACTCCATGATAAGTGCTGCTGTCGAAGGATGAATCGATGCCGCAATCGCGTTTTTGCGATAATCAAAACGAGGATTTTTTATTGTAAGCAGTCGCAAACATGGATAGAATAATCCGTCCTTGTTGGCAATCAATCGAAGTTCTACTTCATAGTCACTGGTAGAATTAATCAACTGACCTTTTGACAAAGATTCTAACTCTGCCGCAAGTTTCCTTGTAAAGATACTGCGTTTTTCCAAATCCATGGCACTCTTGCATTCGATTCGGAAATAATATTCGCCCGATTCTTTGTGAAGTCCATTTAAAAGTGACATCACATCAGATTCCCAAATAGCCTTTGCTGCCTCTGCTGGGTTATCTAACAAATACTCGTTTAAATGCAATGGAAATACCATTTCTCTATAGGTACGTAGCCGCATCAGTTTTTCCAAATGTTCCGTTTCAACCAAAACGCCCAACGGATGGATAGTAGCAACACCACAATCAATCGTTCTTCGAATCGTTTCTCTTTGTGTCCTATTTGTAAAAAGGAGCACTTTTACTTTTTTCCCTATATAATCAGGAGTATGTCGGCAAATCCCTTCCGCCTGTATCACAATCTTACGAAGTGCTCTGATTTCTTCTTCGATATGCTTTTGGTTTTCTACCTCTACAGGTGTCTCCAAAAGCTGTTCTAATTGCTCTTTTAATACAGGAAGCTTTTCTGTAGCATCTAACTCCGCCATCGCCTGCAAATAGGATGCCTTTACAAACAAAGTTTTTTCTGAAATATACGCCTCATATAATGCTTCTAATGCATTCTGATATGCTAAATCTCCAAATAGAAGTGCTGCGTTTTTTCTCGTTTTCGCATCTTCACTTTTCAGGAAAGATAAAAAGAATTCTTCCTGCTTCTTCACTTGCTGCAAAAGCAAATCTTTTTTCCCCGACTCCTTTAAAGTCTGTCGAAGCGCACTTAAATTTGCTCTAATATTTTTATTGTCTACTAATTCATTTAAAATCTTTTCCAAAAGATTACCTCTTTCTATAACGCAGTAATACGTTCTCTCATCTCAACCCCTGTAGGAGTCGCTGCAAGACCGCCCGTACCGGTTTCTCTTACATTTTCTGGCATTGCTCTGCCCACCGCACGCATGGCATCAAACACTTCGTCTGGGGGAATTTTACTAATCATACCCGCAAGTACCATATCACAAGCAGTCAGCGCGTTGACTGAACCTACTACATTTCGTTTCACACATGGCACTTCCACAAGTCCTGCAACTGGATCACAGGCAAGTCCCAACAAATTCTTCATAGCGATTGCTGCTGCATGTGCAATGCCTGTTGCATCGGCACCATTTAAATATGCCACCGCACCTGCTGCCATAGAAGATGCTGAGCCAATCTCTGCCTGACATCCACCTGCTGCACCTGCTAAAAATGCGCGATGTGCAATCACTCCACCAATACCAGCTGCTACATACATAGCTTCTGTCATCTGGTCATCGGTATATCCTTTTTCTTCCTGTACCGTAATAAATACTGCTGGAAGAACACCACAGGAACCTGCCGTTGGAGCCGCTACGATACGTTTCATACATGCGTTGGATTCTCCCATTTTAATCGCACGTTCAATGACGCGTCCAATAAAATCTCCACACACTAATTTTCCTGCAAGTCTGGCATCATGTATTTTTTTGCCATCGGTACCCACCAGACCGCTTCGTGACATCAGATTGTCTTCATATGCATTGTCTGCTTCTTTCATTACCTGATACATACGTTTCATTCTCTGGAAAGACTCTTCCTCTGAAATATCAAGTTCAATACAATCATCCTGCATCACGATTTTCCAGAATGGCAGATGCTTCTCTTTTTCTGCTACAATAATATCTTCTAAAGATTTATACATGTTTTTCCTCTCCTACTTTAAACTTAAGTATGTGACACGAACAATTCCTTTTAACCCCTCTAACGCACCTATTACGTCCTCTGGAACTTCTCTGTCACATTCGATAACCATTACTGCATCTGCGCCTCTCTGTGAGCGATAGAGCGACATCGACCCGATATTAATATTTTCTTCTGCCAGGAAAGTAGTTACTTGTTGAACTTCTCCAGGAATGTCCTGATTGCGAATAACTAATGTTGGGTAATCACCACCAAAACTTACAGCTAGTCCATCTATTTCTGTAACTTGGATACGCCCTCCACCAATCGAACTTGCAACAATTTCACGATGCCTGCCATTTTTACCATCTAATACCAGTTTCACGCTGTTTGGATGGACGTCTCCCAAATCAATCGAGAAAAATCCATATGCCATCTCACGAATATCTGCTTCCGCATAGCTTCGTGGAATTCGTGCATCGTCTACCGGCATTCCCATCAGTCCTGCCAAAAGTGCCTTATCTGTTCCATGACCTTTCCCTGTCAACTGGAAAGAACCATGAAAATATATCTTAGCCATTTTAATATCACTACCAACAAGTTTTCTTGCTACGTTTCCAATTCGCACTGCCCCCGCTGTGTGAGAACTGGAAGGACCAACCATAACCGGTCCAATAATATCAAATAAATTCATAACCCAACCATCACTTTCTACTGCATCGCATATTGCGTGCAGCTTCCATAATTTATCACTTTATTGTACCACAAATACCCACAATTATCACTACAAAATTTCACTATTTAACGCTCTTAATTAGTTTTTCGAAATACCATAAAAAGTGCCCTCTCCCCCTACTGCAATAACGCATTATTAAGAATTAAATATTCCCTTAAAGTAAGAAACGAGGCATATGTATATATGAAATCAGACCTTTCGAGCTGCCGTCGTTACTTAATGAGCAGACCACAGTACTTGTGGGATGCGAATTTAGTAACGCAACGTGCAGGCGTAGAGCGCGAGCGTGTCTAGATTTTATATATGCATATGCCTCGTTTCGTAGTATTTAGAAATAACTAATTCTTAACCATATCGTTATACAATTGTATGTACCCAGCCCTCTGGCGCTTCTACTGTGCCCATCTGGATACCTGTAAGTGTATCGTAAAGTTTCTTGGTCACTGGTCCCATTTCGTCCATGCCGCTTGGGAAACAGATTTCATTTCCGTGGTCATTGATTTTACCAACTGGAGAAATAACTGCTGCAGTACCACAAAGTCCACATTCTGCAAAATCTTTTACTTCTTCGAAAAGGACTTCTCTGTGTTCTACTGTCATACCAAGATATTTTTCTGCAACTACCATAAGAGAACGTCTTGTGATAGATGGTAAGATACTGTCTGATTTTGGAGTTACAAATTTGCCATCTTTTGTGATAAAGAGGAAGTTTGCTCCACCTGTTTCTTCTACTTTGCTGCGTGTTGCTGGGTCTAAGTACATATTTTCGTCAAAGCCCTGTTCATGCGCATCTACGATAGCATATAAACTCATCGCATAGTTAAGTCCAGCTTTGATATGTCCTGTACCATGTGGTGCTGCTCTGTCAAAATCGCAGGTACGAATCGTAAGTGGCTTTGCGCCGCCTTTGAAGTATGGTCCTACTGGTGTTACGAAGATGCGGAACTGATATTCTGTCGCAGGTTTTACACCGATTACAGGATTGGTTGCAATCATATATGGACGGATGTAAAGTGTTGCACCAGAACCATATGGTGGAACCCATGCTTCGTTCGCTTTTACAACCTGTTCTACTGCTTCAATAAATCTTTCTACTGGGAACACTGGCATCTGTAAGCGTTCACATGAATCTACCATTCTCTGTGCATTT
>JAGBEZ010000053.1 GCA_017936725.1 Agathobacter sp. | reverse complement strand
GTTTTCTGCTTCATCAAATACCACAGAACGTGGGCCTTCGAATACTTCATTGGTTACTTCTAATTCGGATAAGCCGAATTTCTTATATACTTCTTCCCCGACACGAGTATTTCTGTCGTGATATGCTGGCAGACAGTGCATAAAAATCGCCGTATCTTTTGCTTTTTCAAAGGCTTTTTCGTTTACCTGGTAAGGAAGTAAATCATCAATACGTTCGCCCCATACCACTGCTGGCTCGCCCATAGATACCCATACGTCGGTATAGATAACATCTGCATCTGTAGTTGCTTCTTCTACATCTTCGGTCAATGTGATGGTTGCGCCTGTTTCTGCTGCAATTTCCTGAGCCACTTCTACAAGATCCTTCTTAGGAAAATATCGCTTGTTCGTACATGCTACAAAATGCATACCTAATTTTGCACAAGCAACCATAAGGGAATTTCCCATATTGAAACGGGCATCACCCATATATACAAATTTCAGTCCTTCTAATTTTCCAAATTTTTCACGAATGGTGAGCATATCTGCAATCATCTGTGTTGGATGGAATTCATCGGTAAGACCATTCCAAACAGGAACACCTGCGTATTTTGCCAATTCTTCTACGGTTTCCTGTGCAAAACCACGGTATTCGATACCATCATACATTCTGCCAAGTACACGTGCGGTATCTGCCACGCTTTCCTTTCCGCCAAATTGTGAGGAAGCTGGATCCAAATATGTAACATGCATACCTAAGTCATGCGCTGCAACTTCGAAAGAACATCTCGTTCTTGTACTGGTTTTTTCAAAAATCAGTACGATATTTTTTCCAACAAGGCTATCGTGCATGATTCCCTGTTTTTTCTTTTCCTTTAGCTCTGCTGCTAAATCAATCAAATATGTAATTTCTTCCGATGTAAAATCTTTTAATGTCAAAAATGAACGTCCTTTTAAAGTCATGTCCTTTCCTCCTTGTTTTGGGAATAGTAGTATTTTACTCTATTTGGCCCGTAAATACAACAAAAAATGGCCATCTTATGATGACCATTTTCGCAATCTATCTGCCGTTGTTCCAAAATACCATTCCACCGTAACGAATACCCTGTTGTGATCCGTTATAATCGTTGAAACGAAGACATCCGTCTGTATTATCTTCGCCGGCTAACGCTGCTCTTGCTGCTTCATAACAAGATGCGCTTGCTTTTCCCTGTGCAATTACTCTTGCTAATTTTCCATTTCTCGCTGGAGTAAACTGACCTTTCTGAAAGATTACTCCATATAAAGTGCTTGCATATCCGCGTTCCAAACGATTCATAATAACAGCTCCTACTGCAAGCTGTGCCTCATATGGTTCTGCACCTGCTTCGCAATAGATAATTGCTGCCATAAGTGTCAAATCATCTACTTCTTTTACTGCTGCATTGCTAGCCGCCACTTTTTCTGCTGCTTCTTTTTTCGCCTGTTCTTCTCTTGCTTTTCTTTCAGCTTCCTCGCGTGCAATCGCTTCGATTTCAGCAGTAGTTAAACCTGTACCTACTTCCAAAGCAACTGTTACATACTGTGCACTTACATAATATGTGCTGTCATTATATTTAACTGCAAGCCATCCTTCTTCTGTTGCTGCATTTGTGTCTACTACAAGTCTAGCGCCTTCATCCAAACGCTTAATAATCTTACTGTCTGTGCTCATTGACTGACGAATACGAAGTCCGTCTGTTGTCGTTGTTGCAATTGTTGGGCAATTTGCTTTCGCATAAGCCAATGCTTCCTCGCCATAAATACAATACTGATTGCTTACATATCCCACCAAGTTTCCAGACTTGATTTTGGTCCATTCCGCACCCTTTTCTAATACCGCAGCACGATCTCCTTTTTCTAATTTACCAGCTATCGCAGCCTCTGTGCTTGGTTCTACACGAACATTCACATATTCTTCCCCGTTTGGCATCATGTAGTTTAACCATTCTGTCTTTTCTAACTGTTCTGGAGTAGGTGGTACCACTACAACCACATCTTCAACGGTATCTTCAACCACCTCTTCATCCGAAGGACTTGTCACCACATCGGTATCCTCTTTTTCTACAGAAACCTGATTTTCTTCTGTAGAGTCAACTTTATTGTTTGATTCTTCCACAGCGCTTCCGCATGCAGTAAATAAAAGAACAAGTGCTAAAAATGCACTGAATAATCTCATTTTTACGTCTAATTTCATAATACCTCCAAATGTTTTACTATATAAGTATTACATTATTTTTTCTTTTTTAAACATTTTATTTCAATTGTTACGAAATTATTACACCTAGGGCATTATAGCAAAGCTCTTTTTATTTGTCAAATTTTGGTTTCATTTTTATGTATTTTTACGGAAAATACTCCTTTAAAACCGCTTGAATTATGCGATTTTTCGCTTCTTCCGTGTCATTTTTGCTTATTTCCATATGTTTTTCATCTGTCACGGTCTCCTCATTTTCTTCAATATCTTCGGTAACATAAGCAATATAATTCGAAACTTCTTGCGTGATTTTATCCACCTGTTTCTTCATTTGAATTAGCTTTTGTAAGAAAACCATCATTAGAATTCCCATAACTATCTGCATGAGAAATAACCACTCGAAATGCACCATTCTAATTCTCCTTTTTGTCTTACTTTCTTCTATAATTATAACTATTTATGAATCATACTGAAAGTGGACAAGGCAGACTTTTCGTCGCAAGTTTTTCCCTTTTTCGACAGGCATCTGGAAATATTTCGAATGAAAGTTTTTCGAATAGAAACTTAGTTGACAATTCCTTTTTTGCGTATAATATAATAAGTAGAAATTCATCTCGAAAAAGAAAGGATGTTTTTATGAAAAGAATCGTTATGACAGGTGGCGGTACCGCTGGCCATGTCACTCCAAACATCGCACTTATGCCAGCTCTGAAAGAAGCCGGCTATGATATTCAATATATTGGTTCCCACAATGGTATCGAAAAAGAACTAATCGAAGCACAGGGCATCCCTTATACCGGCATCGAATCTGGAAAGCTTCGTCGTTACTTTGACCCAAAGAACTTTTCAGATCCATTCCGTGTCATCAAAGGTTACGCACAGGCTCTTAGACTTATGCATAAACTAAAACCGGACATCGTTTTCTCAAAAGGGGGATTTGTTTCGGTACCTGTCGTATTAGCAGCCAAAACCTGTGGTGTTCCTGCGATTATTCATGAATCCGATATTACACCAGGTTTAGCAAACCGCATCGCTATCAAAGGCGCGAGAAAAGTTTGCTGTAATTTCCCGGAAACCTTGAAATATCTTCCAGCGGATAAGGCCGTCCTTACGGGTTCTCCGATTCGCCGCGAACTCTTTTCTGGAAATCCAGAAAAAGCCTATAAACTCTGTGGTTTCCCTGCAGAAAAGAAACCCGTTCTTCTCATTATCGGCGGAAGTTTAGGCTCTCGTGCGATTAACGAGGCCGTACGTAAAATTCTTCCGGAATTATTGAAGAGTTTCTACATTATTCATTTATGTGGAAAAGGAAATCTCGACGAAACACTTGTAGGCACGAGCGGTTATACACAATTCGAATATGTAAGTGCAGAACTAACCGATATGCTAGCCCTTGCGGATTTAGCAATTTCCCGTGCAGGTGCAAACTCCATTTGTGAACTCTTAGCCTTACATAAGCCAAATATTTTGATTCCATTATCTGCCGCTGCTAGTCGTGGCGACCAGATTTTGAATGCAAAATCCTTTGAAAAACAAGGCTTTTCCTATGTAATTGCGGAGGAGGATGTGACGGACGAGGTTCTTCTTTCTGCGGTACGTGACGTATTTGCCAACCGCCAGAAGTATATGGATGCCATGTCCCAAAGTGGACAAATGGATTCCATCGGAACCATTCTGGATTTAATTGAAAAAGAACGTAAAAACAAATAATAAATGGCGACTCCGAAATTCGACATGTCAAATTTCGGAGCCGCCGTTTCTTTATTTAGAAAATGCTAATCCATCTTTAAAGATTCTGAAATTGCCTTTATTGCATCCGCATCTCCTTCTTTTTCTGGCCATGTCAAAATCTGCGCATTATCCATATCTGCATAGCGTGGAATTAAGTGCAAGTGGTAGTGGAAAACCGTCTGGCCTGCTGCCGTTCCATTGTTCTGTAACAAATTATAACCATCGCATTCTAATACCTTGGTTGCATGTTTTACCACCTTTTGTCCCACCTGAATCGCTCTGCCTAATACGTCTGGATCGATTTCATAAATATCTGCATAATGATTCTTTGGCAATACCAATGCATGCCCCTTTGTCGCTGGTGCTGCATCCATAATCACGCGAACTTCATCATCTTCATATATTGTATTCGTAGGAATATCTCCATTTGCAAGTTTACAAAAAATACAATCATCTTTTCTCATATGCTAAATGCTCCTTTTTATTTTGTAGTTGCTTTTCCTTCTTTCAGTATATAAATTTTACTCCACAAAAGCAATTGTTTTCTTCTACAAAAAACGGTATTTTACATCTGCAAACCGCAAAACATCCCCTGGAGATAAGGCTCTTTTTTCTTTATAATTTAGCATTTCATCATTCAAAAACGTTCCGTTTGTCGAATTCATATCTTCTATATAATATGTCTTATCAAAAAAATCGATTTTGGCATGAAATTGACTAATGGTCTCTCTCTGAATACAGAGCTTCACTTTTGGATTCTTTCCAATAATGCCACTTTCCTCTCCCAATTCAAAATCTGGATAATCCCCCATTCCTTCATATAGAAGCAAGCCTTGTGGCTCACCTAGTGTCGCCGCTAAGCATATCGTCGGATGTATATTCCTTTCATCTTCCTCTTCTAGTTTATCTTCTGGATGTACCACCATAGGAATCTCTTCTTTATTGTCTTTTTTCGTCCAAAGGATTTCTTTTACTCGTTCAATCAAAGCAAGTACTTTTTTCTCTATCTCCAATAAAACATCTGCTTTTTCGAAAGGATTCTCCTCTTCCAAAGTATCCTTTTTCGCTACCGCCTTCTCTTCGGACTGCCAATTTTCTTCGTAATCCAAGGACATCTTTTTCATAGGTATTTCTTTTTTCTCTTCTCTCGCACTTAAAATCATCTTCTTTAAGTCTGCAATACTATACCCTTCCGTCAATGTCATATCATAAATGCGGTATGCCTGATGTACACCTTCTTTGTCTCCATGATTTAGTTTCGTAAGAAGGTATTCCATGAGTTGCTGCAACTCATCTAAAAAATTTCCTTTGGCATTTGGATATAAAATAAACGAAACATCTTCCCCACTATGACTTACAAAGATAAGCTCTGGGTCTACG
>JAGBEZ010000052.1 GCA_017936725.1 Agathobacter sp. | reverse complement strand
TAACCCCTTTTCCATATAGTGTTCCTCTCTCTTTCATTTGCGTAGTTATATTTTAGCACACTAAAGTATCGTAGTAAACAAGTTTCTTGCAATCATTTTACGATATGGTATAATGTTATTACGATTTTAGTTGGAGGAATTCTATGAAAAAATTAAATACACTTCTCTTTTCAACCGTACCATTTCTCCTTGCAATGGTCGTACAGGTTGTTGCTGTATACTATCTTTTGATTATTGCAGCAATTTTTCTCTTTGGAGTTGCGCCAGCGGTACAAGGAACTACATATACCGTAGATGATTTGTTAAATCTGTCATCGGATATGACTTTTAACACTCTTGCCAGTATCATTTTTTCTGTATTTTGCATCGCATTATTTGCGATTTGGTACTATCGTAGTTTTGGTGGAAACATAAAAATTAATGTGAAAAAGAGTTTTCATCCTTATGAGATATTAGGCATTGCCTTACTCGTTCCAGGCGCTCAGTTTATGTGCAGTATTGCAATGAGCATGATTTCACTGATTTTCCCTAGTTGGCTCGAAGACTATATGGAGCTGATTGAGAGCGTTGGACTTACCGGTGATATTCCGCTACTTATGATGATTTATTCGGTATTGCTTGCTCCAATTGGTGAAGAGCTTATATTCCGTGGTGTTACGCTTCGCATTGCCCGCAAAGCATTTCCATTCTGGATAGCCAACATCATACAGGCGCTCCTCTTTGGAATCTTCCATATGAATCCTCTCCAAGGATGCTACACCTTCCTGGTAGGGCTTTTCATGGGATATGTCTGTAAAAAAGGCGGCACACTATATCACGCCATCCTTTTCCACTTCCTATTTAACCTATGGGGCACTACCGTTTCCGAATGGTTGGTGGTTGATGATGTCGCTTTACAAGGACTCATTATTATTGCAGGCACAGTCATCGGACTTGTCGGAGGAATCTTCCTCCTTAAAAAAGGTAGTCATGCAAAAACTCATTAATAAAACGGGGCTGTCGCAAATACATTTACGACAGCCCTTTCCTTTATTTCTTCTGTATCGAATATCCAAACTTTCCTAATTTTTCGCCCATTGCAAAATACTCTCCATGAGAATACATGATTAATCCAAGCTCGTTAATCAAAAACTTGCCCGTTTCATCCATATGCGCATCCTCCACTGTGACGCTAACAACTTCTGCTATAAACATATGGTGACTGCCAAGTTCCTTTTTTTCGGTCACTCTGCAGGCAATATTCACTGGACTTTCTTTAATCGCTGGTACCTTACAATTTTCTACCGCGATTGGTGTCAAATTCATTTTTTCAAACTTATTGACATCTCTGCCACTGATAACGCCGCAATAATCGCAAGCCTTCACCAAATCCTCTGTCGTAAGGTTAATCACAAACTCACCCGTTTCCTCTATCATATGGTAGGAATAACGCTCTGGTCGCACCGATATCGAAACCATTGGAGGATTGGTACAAATGGTTCCCGCCCATGCTACCGTAATAATGTTTGGATTTCCTTCTTTATCTGCTACCGACACCATCACTACTGGTACTGGATTTAACATATTCCCTGGTTTCCATGTTTGTTTTGCCATGCTTTTCCCTCTCTATTTCCTACTTTTTCTGTCATATAAAACTACAAAAGCCCTACCTGATGCATCGCTAACTTTAAGCGGATGACATTTTTATCTTCCATCTCTGTTAGAGGCATGCGCAGTGTCTTGGTTGAAAAACCAAGTAATTCCAGGGCCTTTTTCACCGGAATCGGATTTACTTCACAAAAGATTGCCTGAATAAGCTCTAAGTACTGAAGCTGCAGCCGCGCAGCATCTTCCACGTTTCCGTTTAAAAATTCCATCACCATATTATGGGTCACATCGGGTACGATATTTGCCAAAACAGAAATCACACCGATTCCGCCTAAGGATAAAATTGGCACAATCTGGTCATCATTTCCAGAATAAATATCGAGTGTACCTTCTGCTTTCTGTATGACTTCGGCTACCTGCGTCATATTTCCGCTAGCCTCTTTCAAGGCAACGATATGCTCGATTTCTTTTCCCAGGCGAGCCGCTGTATCTGGCAAAATATTTACTCCAGTTCGCGAAGGCACATTATATAAAACAATCGGAATATCTACCGCCATCGCTACCGCTTTGTAATGTTCATATAGTCCGTTTTGTGTCGCTTTATTATAATAAGGCGTCACAACCAATAAGCCATCTGCCCCGAAAAGCTGAGCCTTTTTTGAAAAAGAGACCACATTCTCTGTACAGTTGCCTCCGCTTCCTGCAATAACCGGCACACGCCCTGCTGTCTTTTCTACCGTATAAGAGATTACGGAAAGACGCTCCTCCTCTGTCATGGTCACAGGCTCCCCTGTGGTTCCACACACGATGATTGCGTCACTTCCACCCTTTATCTGATACTCAATCAATCGACCGAGTTCTTTGTAATCTACATCTTTCTCTTCCGTAAAAGGTGTTACCAATGCGACACCTGCACCACGAAAAAGTGACATAACCTACCTCTTACAATTTTATATTTGGATTTTCTTTTATAATATCTGCAATCAATTCTCTTTCGTCCATTGGATGCTTGATACCCTTGATTTCCTGATAATCCTCGTGACCTTTTCCAGCCAAAACAATAATGTCACCGTCCTTCGCATGTTCCATACAATATTTGATGGCTTCTTTTCGGTCAGGTACCGTCACATACGCACCATTTGCTTTTTTTACACCTATTAAAATATCGTTGATAATGTCCATAGGTTCCTCATCTCGTGGATTATCCGAAGTAACCACTGTCAAATCTGCCAAACGGGACGAAACTTCGCCCATCTCATATCTTCTGGATTTCGCACGATTTCCACCGCAGCCAAACAGACATACCAAACGTGCTGGATCATACGCTTTAATCGTTGTAAGCAAACTCTCCAAAGCCATTGCATTATGTGCATAGTCAATCATTAGTGTATAACTTTTGGTTACTGGAACAATCTCAATGCGCCCTTTTACACTCACATTTTTCAGTGCTGCTTTGATATCCTCTTCCTTTACACCAAAGTGATGGCAAATAGCAATCGCTGTAAGGGAATTATATACGCTGAAGGTACCTGGTACATTCACCTCTACATCAAAATCTACAAGACCATTTACATGATATTTAACACCTAATGCTCCATGTTCTTTCAGAAGCTCGACGTTCGTAGCGCGAATGTCATTCATTTCGCCATATCCAAAGGTCTCTACTTCGCAAGTGTGACCTTTCATAATTCCTTCTAAATGCTCACTATCTCCATTAAAAATACCCTGCTTACAGTTCTGGAACAAAAGGCTCTTGCAATGCATGTAATCCTCGAAATCCTTGTGTTCATTTCCGCCAATATGGTCTGGCTCTAAATTCGTAAACACACCAATGTCAAAGGTAAATCCAGCAACACGATGCATCATGAGCGCCTGCGAAGAAACCTCCATAACGACAGCCTCTAGTCCGGCATCTACCATCTTTCGGAAGGTTTCCTGTACGATATAGGACTCTGGAGTTGTATTCACAGAAGGAATACTTTTTTCTCCAATAATGGATTCTATGGTTCCGATTAATCCAGTTTTGATGCCCGCAGACACCAAAATAGATTTTACCAGATACGTCGTAGTCGTCTTTCCTTTTGTACCTGTAATTCCAATGGTTTTTAATTTTTCCGCAGGATAATCAAAGTAAGCTGCCGCAAGTTCTGCTAAGGCAATACGGGTATTTTCTACAAGAATATAGGTAAACCCTTCTACCAATTCCACATCATCTCGCTCTACGACAAAAGCAACTGCACCTTTTCCCATCATCTCTGGAATAAAATCGTGACCATCTCTTACCGTACCAGCAATACATACAAAAATGGCACCTGGTTTGATTTTTCTCGAATCATATACCAGAGAAGTGATTTCGGTATCAAGGCTTCCTGCCAGCAATTTATAATTTATTTTTTCTACAAGTTTTTTAATCTGCATATCCTTATCCCCTTATTGTAACCATTTGGTTCCTTCACAGTTACATACCTTCTATTTTATACTATATTCGCCACTGAAGACTTCGGTAGCTGGTCCTGTCATAAAAACATGATTTGTTTCTTCGTCCCACTCGATTACAAGATCTCCGCCTAATAAATGCACCAAAACCTTTCGATCTGTCAATCCGTTTAAAATACAAGCCACAACGGTCGCACAGGTTCCTGTTCCGCAAGCCCAGGTCTCTGCAGAGCCTCTCTCCCACACACGCATATAGGCTTCCGTTCTGGATACCACATTTACAAATTCGGTATTTGTTCTCTTTGGAAATCTCTCATGATTTTCAAACAGTGGTCCATATTTTTCCAAAGGAAAATCCTTTACATCATCCACAAACACAACCGCGTGTGGATTTCCCATAGAGACACAGGTCATCTTCCATTCTTTATCCCCCACTGTAATTGGTTCCTGAATGACCATTTCCCCTTCCGCTACTACTGGAATTTGCTCTGGTTTAAAAATTGGCTCTCCCATGTCCACACGTACGGTCTTTACTCTACCATCTTCCACATTGAGTGTCAGCAATTTGATCCCTGCACCCGTTTCTACCGCCACCTCTGTCTTATCGGTAAGACCATGGTCGTATACATATTTTCCTACGCAACGAATGCCGTTTCCACACATCTCCGCTTCCGAACCATCTGCATTATAGATATGCATGGTAAAATCCGCGATTTCCGAAGGTCCAATGGTAATCAGGCCATCCGAACCAATCCCAAAATGATGGTCGCTTACTTTTATTGACATCTCTGCAGGGTTTTCCAGTTTTTCTTCAAATAAATTGACGTAAATATATCCGTTTCCACATCCGTGTAATTTTGTAAATTTCATTTTCGTTCTCTTTTCTTTTATTATTCCAATGTATCAAGAAGAAAAAAGGGCTGTCCACATGCGGCAACCCTTTATCATTTTCTCTCAAAATCTAAAAAATAATTCCCAATGCAAGTAATGCCAAGAACACGATTCCTGCCGTATTAATCAAGCTAAAAATCATAACTGCAATCGTCCATCTACGAGTAGAAATTACCTTTTTCTCGATTTCATTTGCTTTATCTAACTTTTCATCTACACTCTTTAATAAATCTGCAATGTTACGATAACACTGTACATTTTCTGAATGCACCTTGTCTGACAAATCGGATTTTACAACTTCAAGCTGTGCATTTAACTCAGAAAGAGCTTCTTTTAACTCTTCTGCCTGCTGTGCACTCAAAGAGCCTAATGTACTCTTGATTTCCTCCATCTGCTGGCCATTTAAGGTACCAAGTGTATCTTTTAATTCCTCAATCTGACGCTCGGTAAGCTTTTGTCCATCCTGCAGTCCCTGTCCTAAAGATACACCTATCGCATCCATTTTCTCAGAAACCTTATCAATCAGGCTGTCAATCTGCTTCGTCACTTCTTCTGTGATGCCATCTGCTTTTCTCTGGCGTTCATCC
>JAGBEZ010000051.1 GCA_017936725.1 Agathobacter sp. | reverse complement strand
ATGTAGACGCGAGTGGCTTGTTAGGTTTTTCCATGGATAAGATACTGCACGGACAAATATGGAGACTCGTAACATGGGTATTTTGTGCAGATGGCGGAAGCTTTATTTCCTTGCTCTTTATCTACTGTGTATACAGCATGGCGCAGAGTTTTGAGCAGATGGTAGGCACCTTCCGTATGAATGTATATTTAATCGGCGGTATGATTTTAAATCTGCTGGGTGCCATTTTGGTATATGTGATTACCTTCTTGATTCTTGGAGAGGGTGTTAGTGTAAACCTTACCAACTACGAGATGCTTTTTACCTTATTTATTGCATTCGCGCTTTGTATGCCAGAGGCGACCGTTTATCTGTATTTCTTGATACCGATTAAGATGAAGTGGATGTTTATCGTCTATATCGCAGGACTAGTTTTTCAGCTTTACACCTATTATTCCATCGGAAGTTCTTATGGAGTAGGTATGGGCATACTCTTTGTTATCGTAAATGGTGCACAGGTGATTTTCTCGCTGTTAAATCTATTCCTGTTCTTCCGCATGTCGAAAATACGATTGAGCAAAAAACAGAAAAAGACACAGCATGAATTCCGCAAACAGATGGCGAGCGTGCCAAAGTCTCCAGTTAGCGGAGCAAGACACAAATGTGCGATTTGCGGACGTACGGAACTCGATGATCCAAACTTGACCTTCCGTTACTGTTCTAAGTGTACAGGAAATAAGGAGTACTGTCAGGATCATTTATTCACCCACACACATAATTAGACGTGCCGTAAAATATGGGAAAACGTGCCGTTTTAGTTGACAAGAAAAGGGCAGATAATTATAATAAAAAATGCGCAAAAAGGTGGTTGCCAAACGCGACCACCTTTTCTAGTATAGATGATGCTGACTCCGAGCTGTCGGACAGCATGAAAGGATGGAAAAGTTATGGAAAACGAAGCAGTAGTTTCAAAAAATTTCATTGAAAATATTATAGAAAAGGATTTAGCAGAAGGTCACTGCGAGAGTATCTGTACCAGATTCCCACCAGAACCAAACGGATATCTTCATATCGGACATGCGAAGGCAATCCTTATCAACCATGGTTTGGCTCAGAAATACGGCGGAAAGTTTAACATGCGTTTTGATGATACCAACCCTACCAAAGAAAAAATCGAATTCGTAGAGTCTATCAAAGCAGACGTAGCATGGCTTGGTGCGGATTGGGAAGACAGACTTTATTTTGCATCTGAATATTTTGACAAGATGTATGAAGTCGCGATTGAACTTATCAAAAAAGGTAAGGCTTATGTATCTGACCTTACTGCAGAGCAGATTCGTGAATATCGTGGTACACTTACTGAACCAGGTAAGGAGGATCCATACTCAACACGTAGTATTGAAGAAAACTTAGACCTTTTTATCCGTATGAAAAACGGAGAATTCGAAGATGGAAGCAAGGTACTTCGTGCCCGCATTGATATGGCATCGAACAATATCAATATGCGTGACCCAGTTATTTACCGTGTGGCACACATGACACACCACAGCGCTGGAGATAAATGGTGCATTTACCCAATGTATGACTTTGCACATCCAATCGAAGATGCAGTAGAAGGTATCACACATTCTATCTGTACTTTGGAATTCGAAGACCACAGACCTCTTTATGACTGGGTACTTATTGAGCTCGGTTACAAGAAGACTCCAGAAGATTCACCAAAGCAGATTGAATTTGCAAAATTATATTTAAAGAATGTCGTAACAGGAAAGCGTTACATCAAGAAATTAGTAGAAGAAGGCATTGTAGATGGCTGGGATGACCCACGTCTGGTATCTATCGCAGCGCTTCGCCGTAGAGGATTTACACCAGAGTCTATCAAGATGTTCGTAGACCTCTGTGGTGTTTCTAAGGCAAACAGTATTGTAGACTATCCAATGCTTGAGTACTGTATCCGTGAAGATCTGAAGATGAAAAAGCCTCGTATGATGGCGATTTTAGACCCAATCAAAGTAATCATCGACAACTATCCAGAAGGACAGGTAGATTACTTAGAAATCGACAACAACTTAGAAAATCCAGAACTTGGAAAACGTCAGGTACCATTTACCAAAGAACTTTACATTGACCGTGAAGACTTTATGGAAGTACCTCCAAAGAAATATTTCCGTATGTTCCCAGGAAACGAAGTACGCCTTATGAACGCATATCTCGTAACCTGTAATAGCGTCGAAAAGGATGAAGACGGTAATATCGTAGCAATCCACTGTACCTACGACCCAGAATCAAAGGGCGGAAATGCTTCAGATGGCCGTAAGGTAAAAGGAACCATTCACTGGGTATCCGCAGAATACGGCAAGAAAGTAACCGTTCGTCTCTATGAAAATATCATTGACGAAGACCTCGGTGTATACAATGAAGATGGAAGCCTGAACTTAAATCCAAATTCACTTACCGTACTCGATAACTGTATCGTAGAGCCAGCGCTTATGGAAGCAAAAGCATTTGACAGCTTCCAGTTTGTTCGCCAGGGCTTCTTCTGTGCAGATTATAAGGATTCTGTTGAAGGACAGCCAGTATTTAACCGAATTGTATCGCTTAAGAGTTCGTTTAAATTACCAACAAACAATGCATAAGAAATAAAGTGTAAAACCGTCTGGATTCCAGGCGGTTTTGTCACAGTGAGGCAACACCATGAATTTGATCAATATAGAAAAAGTAACAAAATCCTATACCGAGCGAAAACTATTTGATAACGCGTCCTTTTCCGTACAGGAAAGAGAAAAAATCGGTATCGTAGGTATCAATGGAACTGGAAAGTCGACGCTTCTAAAAATTGTTGCAGGACTCGAAGAGCCGGATGAAGGCTCGGTGGTTCGAGCAAATCACGTTGTAATTAATTATTTGCCGCAGAATCCGGAATTTGATGGGAAGAAATCCGTTTTAGATAATGTTATGGATAAGATTATTGCGACAGATATGGATGAGGCGCATCGCTGGAGTTTAGAAAGTGAAGCGAAGTCTCTAATGCTGAAACTGGGTATCTGTTATTTTGCGCAGGTTTGCGGCGAGTTATCCGGTGGGCAGAAAAAGCGTCTGGCACTGGT
>JAGBEZ010000050.1 GCA_017936725.1 Agathobacter sp. | reverse complement strand
TCCAATGGAGAAGGCTTGCTGATTAGCGTTGAAGCAGATGAAAATGGGAAAAAGCCTGGTACAGTTTCAAGCGATGATGTAAAATATGCAACTTTGGTATACCGTACCGATATAGCCGCATATGAAACAAAGTCAGGTAATATTACCTATACGAACCCTATAGGATATTCGGTTAGTGACGTGACACAAATTTACGCATTTACGTCCGCAACTGCTACAGATACACCAGCAGGATTAGTCAATCCAGAGGGTGATGGATCTGATTTTAACTATTGGAATAGTATCGTTCTTGAGTGTATTAATACGACAAGCAATACATGGCAAGTTGTAAGCGCTGACTTGGTGCAAAACGACAATGTGAACAAGGCTGGATGGTCTCCAATAGGAACAAACAGAATGGTTATTCTCTTCCGTGATGAAGCTGGAGAAACGGGTGCGACATATAAAGACAGTTATGACTTCTTTAAAGAATATGCAAAGGTAGGGGCACAATTCACGCTTAGCAACTCAAGCCTTGAAACTCTTCAGGGATATACGAATGTTTATGGTACATCCCTTACAGACGTAACGCTTTCCGTTTCGGTTCCTGTAGAAGAAACTGGAGAAATGTCAGCATTTTTCAGAGATGCTGGTTCAGAAAACATAAATTCAGGTGTGACGAAAGAGGTTCCGCTTAGCGGGGCGACACTTGGCTCTGATTGGAGATATTGTGTATTTGATCTTTCAAAAGTTAATTTGGATGAGATACAGAGTGCTGGTATTTCATTAGGAGAAACATCTTTAGGAAATAATTATGACCTAATGGTTAGCCATTTTGCATTATTTGGCTCTGAAGCAGAAGCAGAATCTTATGGTGAAAAAGCGTTGGTAAACAACAAACATCATATCCAGAATTTGTATCCAGACAATGCAACATACAGTACAGATTTTACAACTTCCGAGGTTGCAGGTGCTACAACACTGATAACTGATTGGTGGAAAGGCATACATGGCTATACGGAGGGTAATACGACGAATGATCAATATCTCTTATCATATGAGGCGGGTCGTCAGCATTATTCGTTCACAGGAAGTTCGAAATGGTTGTATCCTGCAATTGAAATGATTGATTTTAATGCAATTGATGGTGTGAGTAGAGATAAATTAAAATATGCGGTATTAGTATATCGAACAACAGACGTTTTAAATGGCACTGAAGTTGATTTATATTTTAGAGGTAAGAGCACTAAGAATACGGATGGTACAATGACCGAGGGCGGTTGTTGGTATGTTTATGATGACTACGCACATGCAGACACATCCACATGGGAAGATGCCGACAAATCCGGCTTTGGTACAGTAATATATGATCTTACAACAGGTTTTGGCAATATTCCGACGGATGATCAAAAAATATATAGTGCAGGTATTCGATTGACAACCTATGGAACGGATGCTTACGACGACACAGTAGGTCTTGATGCTAACTATACTTTCGATATTAGACAATTTGCTTTCTTTGATAATGAAGAGGACGCAAAAGCATATGCTGAACAAATCCAGGTATATAATCAATACACCGAAGTTCCAACGTCATACTATAATCCAATCTATGACAATTTGGGATATGGATTTTTGATGCGTTCAAGCGAAGGGCTTTTATACAATAAGGAAGGAAAACAACTTGGATATAAAGATGCAGCAACATCCTCTTATGCGACTCTTGAGGATATGATTTACTATATGGCATTCGATGCAGAAAATAGTACAGGCAACGGAGTAGACTTGAAAAACTACAAGTTTGAGGATTATCAGTTACTTGGTACATTAACGGATGGCGCATTTACCGCAGGATTACTGCAAGGTGCGCTAGGCGATGATGGAAATCCTTTATACCGTGAGAAGGCAATAGAATATCTGGCAGAACTTTTAAGGACTACTTTGACAATTCCAGAATATGAAGGTGGTTACTTTAACTACGACTTTGTAAGAGGAGAAAAGAGTTTTGCATACGGTGATGATTTGGATGGAAACGGAAAATTGGATGATGAAAGCATTGATCTCGCTACTGCAATTCGACGTTGTCTTGAAATCGACTTTGAACAAGAATTTGATTATGAAACGAATAAAGCAAATGTAGTGCTTGGAAATATTACCGACACTCAGAATAAGGCCAAAGAAGGTAAGTTAAAAGGTGCTTGGGCAGATTGTAAAGATAATATAGAAACTTGTTTCGATGCAGCATACTATCTGCTTCACAACCTGTTCGTGGAAGGATCTTATAACGAAATACCAGAGGATGAATACAATTATTTAACATTGTATAAAGCGACCCTGGATAGTGGTAAAGATGCATATGTTTTCGATGCAGGTTTAACAAAAGCCGACGGTACCACAGCAATCGAATATAACAAAGAAGATAAGCTGATTGATTATTCGGGTGCTAACCAGAAAGATTTATATTATACTTCATCAACAACGACTACGACTCTCTTCCCATTCCTGCCAATTACAGCAGATAATAATGAAGAGGGCATGACCAAGAGCCCATATTTCGCAGATCCAGGTGTAGGATATGATGGAACATATGGTGAAACTTACTACAGTCGTGACTTTAACTATGTAATTAAATCTCATGGTGAATTCGTGTACCACGAAGATGATGCTTTGTTCTTCGACTTCGAAGGTGACGACGACGTTTACTTGTTTATTAATGGACAGCTTGTATTAGATATTGGTGGTGCGCATAGTATTACCAAGGAAAATATCGATGTAAACCAATATGTACAGGCGGCATATGAAACACTCAAGACAGACCCTGGCAATGAGAGAGCAAAAGCACTTGCTTTAGAAGAAGGACAGGTATGTACCTTTGACTTCTTCTATATGGAAAGACATGGTTATGGTGCGAACTGTCGTATTGCTACGAATCTTCGAGTTACAGACCCTGCAATTCATGTAGAAAAGGATGCATATCAGGAGAACATAGAGATTAACTATGGTGGAGTAGTAGACGAAGAAAAAGCGATTGAATATAGCTTTGCAATGACCAATACTGGAAACACCAAATTATATAATATTTCCTTTGACGATCCTTTTATTGGAGTAAGAATAAATGGAACGGAAGGTCTTTATATAGATCCAAATATGGCAAAACATGTTCAAGATGCTACGGGTGGAACATTAGAAGCAGGAGAGTTGACTGCTATTATAACAGGTTATAAGGCAGTTACGGATGGAACCGGAAACTATATAGATGACGGCAATGGAAATATGGTAGAAACGGAGGTTGGATCAGGTACTCATATAGCTACGGAAAACGTGGTAACATTTAATAATGTTAAAGACAAAGATGGCAATTTAGTTAATCCAGACGAGGCGTTGAAAAACTTCATGAAGACTCTGGAAGACGGAGAAGGTGGTCTGGAAAGTGGAGGCTCTGACACAACAGAAACAGGCGGCGGTGGCGGTCTTTGGATTAATAGTACGCTCGTCATTAAGGGAATTTACTACACCATGACGGATGACAACAAGGAAGCGGATTATTTTAACAATACAGTATATGTTACAGCGACTACCATGAGCGATGCAAATGATGAAAGCTGTGAAACACTTCAGGGTCAGGCTTCGCATAAAGTTAACCTTCCTGGTGAACCATACTATTATCAGTGGGCAGGTCATGAAATTATTCTTACTCCAGAGAGATTGGTTAAGGATATATTGGAGAATGCAGATACAGATGAGCCATTCAATGGTTTGGTAGACGGTCTGACAAGTAGTAATGTTTCTAAGATTGAAGAAACAACCGTTAATGAAAGACCGATTACAACAAGTAAGGTAACGATTGACGATTCAAATAATGTTACCATCAATTATACAGACGGTGGAACTTATGTATTCTATTTGAAGGTTTATTATTTGGATAATACGAAATCGGTATTGGTTCCTGTTGTAGTCAACGTAACCGATGTAGAAGATAGTTACTTGGTTTTAGATTATGGATTATCGGTTAACTTGACGGCAGACAGTGGAATATTTAAATATGACTCGTTAACTATACCAGGTAGAGAAACCGATGTACATATTATGGCGATTGCGGATGGAGACTCTAGCCCAGCGTATAACGCATCTTATGGTGGAGAAACAGGTAAGCACGTCGTTACGTTTGATGTAGATGATGATAATAGTATCAAAGAAGAGGATGGAAGCTTCAACTTGACTGGAGAAGGTCATGAATACACATTAACCTATACACCAGAAAACTTCATGGAAGGTGTGGATTCTATTTACGCTGCAGTAGCGGTTCATGATCATGCGGAGGATGGCTTTACACCAGCAGGATTGAATCAGGAAATCAATATCGGCAGAGAAGTTCAGATGTTTAAGAAAGTTTCTGTATTGCCAGCAAATGTGGTATACTACGAGGATGATTTCCCTGCAATCAAATATGTGGATGAAAATGGTGAGGAACTTCCAGATGCTATATTCAATCAAGTTAGTGGCAGCAAAGATTTAACACAGTCTCCAGACCAGAATCAGGAATATGGTAGGGATGATGCTTATAAAACAAATGATGAAAAGAGTGGTAATTCTATCACACAGATTACCATCAAGGAATCTGGACAGGTTGCGTACTTTGAATTTACAGGAACTGGATTTGAACTTATTAGTAGAACCAATGCATTTGATGCTGCAAAACTTGTAGTAGAAGTGAAAGATGCAAATGATAACACAGTAAGAGATATTCCAGTAATCACAGAGTTTGACAATGGCGGAGATGAAGGAACGGACGAAATTTATCAGGTTCCAGTCATCCGTGTAGATGATTTGACATATGGAACTTATAAAGTATACATCTCAGGTATGGTATCAAGAGATTATACTAAGGTAGATGGAAAATATATTGATCCAACGACAGGAAAGCCTACAGAAGATGGCAAACCAGCAATCATACCTACGACACTCTATGTAGATGGATTAAGAATCTTTAATCCAATGGAAGCCGAAGAGACAGAACAGTACTACAATGAATCAGAAAATGGTGCTATTTTCGAGGAAATTAGAGAACTGATTGTAGGCGCTAAGGCAGCAATTGGTACATATCAGTACGATAATGGTGAAACGACAGTATCTTATGGAACGATAACCTGGACAGAAAACCGTAACAACAGTACACAGGACGAAGCATTGTTCGTAGGAAACAGAGTAGAAAGTGTAAATGATTACATGGCTCTCGGACCAAACAACGAAGTATATATGGACAGTGATTATGAAGGTGTAGCCGCACTCGTATTCTATGTAAAACCAGATGGAATCGGTGAACATAATCTTCAGATTGCGGCACGTGCGATTGATAAAGGTCTCTTTGAAGGAAAAACATCGACAGGAACATATGCAGAACTTCAATATGCGGTAGTAAACGATGGTCAAATCGAATGGAAATCACTTGCAGACATTACAAGTGCAACGGAACAATACTATACGATTGATTACACAGCATGTCCATATATCGAAGGAAAAGGATATCAGGTAGCAATCAAGGTGGTTGATGGAATGGTTTCTTACACAAGCCTGAAATATAACAGAATTGTAATTGAAGCACAGTCCGATGCCTTTGATGAAACCACATTGACCTACAATGCAAATGGTATCTTAACAGACGCTGAAACAGGTGAACCAACAGATGCAACAAGAGTTCCTGCATTCAATGTTCTTGAAGATACTTTCGCATCAAATGCTAGATATACAGAAGTAGATGCAGGTGTGGAACAAAAGATTCTTTACCAGACAAGAGATAATGCGGATTTACGTTTAATTGCCTATGTAGACGATTTGGAAAAATACGATAGTGTATCCTTTACATTGACAATTGATGGAAAGGAAACCAAACCACTAGTATGTACCACGGCATATGAAGAACTTATTGCAGCTGGAAAACCATATTCGACAGAAGAC
>JAGBEZ010000049.1 GCA_017936725.1 Agathobacter sp. | reverse complement strand
CGTTCCTTTTTATCTTTTTCAATGACAACAAGACGACCCTGTAAGTGCTCGTCTGTCATTTCTGCCGCACGAATCTGCTCATTCAATACCTGAATCTGGCTTTCTAACTTTTCTTTGGTTACGGTTGCCTGACTCATGCTTTCACGGATGGAATTTACCTTTTCGTCCATGTCGGTCATCGCTTGTTCTAAGGTTTCGTACTCTTCTTTGATTTTTTCATAAGCCGCATTTGTTTCTGCCATTTCATCAGAAGCAATACGATGCTTTTCTTTTAAGTCTTTTTCATCACGTTCGATACGTTCCATTTCTAACAAGAACATATTCACGTCATATTCTTTTAATTCACTTTTTTTGTTTAAGTAAATCTTTGCCTTTTCAGACTGTTTTTCCAAAGGACCAACCTGACGCTCCAATTCTGCCAGAATGTCATTCACACGAACCAGGTTTTCACGCTCGTTATCCAGTTTCTTCTGCGCAGTCGCTTTACGTTTTTTGTATTTTACAATACCTGCCGCCTCATCAAACAGCTCACGGCGTTCCTCTGGTTTCCCACTTAAGATTCGGTCAATCTGCCCCTGTCCGATAATAGAGTATCCCTCTTTACCGATACCCGTATCGTAAAATAGCTCTGTTACTTCTTTTAAACGGCATACATTTCCGTTAATTAAGTATTCACTCTCTCCGGAACGGTACAAACGTCTCGCAATCGTTACTTCTTCAAAATCGATGGCCAGTTCATGGTCAGAGTTGTCCAAAGTAATGGCAACATATGCATAACTAAGTGGTTTACGGTTTTCTGTACCAGCAAAAATAACGTCCTGCATGGAAGAACCACGAAGCTGCTTGGTGCTCTGCTCGCCAAGTACCCAGCGAACTGCATCCGCAACGTTACTCTTTCCACTACCATTTGGTCCTACAATACCAGTAATACCATTATGAAAATCAAATACTATTTTATTGGCAAACGATTTAAATCCATGTACTTCTAAACTTTTTAAATACATTTTTTACTCTCCTAATGTTGCTTCCTTTTGTGCCTTCAACACAAGCAAAGCCTGATATGCAGCCTCTTGTTCGGCCGCTTTCTTTGTGTGTCCTTTTCCAGTACTAATCTCCTTCTGTCCAATCAGCACACCCACTTCAAAGGTCTTATCGTGGTCAGGACCTGTTTCTCCTAATAAAACATATGTCAGCGTCTCATGTTCTCCCTGCACAACTTCCTGCAGGATAGTCTTGCTATCATAAAAGAGATGCTTGTGTTCAATGTCTGTCATAATGTATTTCAGAACAAACTCTTTTGCATTAGCAAAACCACCATCCAAATAAATGGCACCTATCACTGCCTCCAAGGCATCAGATAATACAGACTTTCTAGTTCTGCCACCCGTATGGTCTTCGCCTTTTCCTAAAAAAAGATACTCTCCCAAGTGCATTTCTTCTGTACAAAGTGCCAGTGTAGGCTCACATACGATACTCGCACGAAGTTTCGTAAGCTCTCCTTCTGTCAGTTTCGGATACGCATGAAATAAAAACTCACTAGAAACCACTTCCAATACTGCGTCACCCAAAAATTCCAGACGTTCATTATCTGAAAGCTTTTTCAAATGCTTTTCATTTGCATAAGAACTATGCGTCAATGCCTGTTTTAGAAGCTGTTCGTCTTTAAATTCATAGCCCATTTCAGCCTGAAACTTTTTCAAATCCGACATTTTCGAATCCTCCTGTAATACTTGTCAATGCAAATTGTCACCCATAACCTGCAAAAAGCATGGACCATTTGCTTTCACAAATGATACATGCATTTTGAAGTCTTTATGTTACGGAATGGACAAATTAGCCATTGATTACATTCTTAATCTGTTCTACAGCATCACCAACTGTAACGATTTTTTCTGCATCTTCGTTTGCAATTTCGATTTCGAATTCTTCTTCAACGCCCATGATAATCTGGAAGATATCCAATGAATCTGCTCCAAGATCATCTGTAAATTTGCTTTCCATTGTGATAGAATCTTCTTCTACGTTTAATACTTCAACAATAATATTTTTGATTTTTTCGAATTCCATGGTTTTCTCCTTTTACTCTTCTTCAGTTGTAGTCTCAACTGTAATATATTCTTTGATTTTTCCGTTGATGTCCTGCTGTTTAAAGGTCACACACTGGAACAATGCGTTAGTAATTTCAGTCGATTTTGAACTGCCGTGTGTCTTTACCACCAAACCGTTCAACCCCAACAGTGGCGCACCGCCATACTGTGAACCATCAAACTCCTTTAATGTTTCTTTTAATGCTGGCAAAGCTAAAAATGCCCCAATTTTACTCTTTAAGGTGCTCATAAGCCCTTTTTTTACGACGCCAATCAGTGTCTGACTAAGCCCCTCATAAAGTTTTAAGATTACATTACCAACAAAAGCTTCGCATACGATTACATCTGCACCGCCGTGTGGAATTTCTCTTGCTTCGATACAACCGATAAAGTTGATACCGTCACATTCATGAAGTTTTGGAATAGTCTCTTTGACAAGCGCATTTCCTTTTTCTTCCTCAGCACCAATGTTTACAATTGCAACCTTTGGATTCTTTACTCCCATTACATTTTCCATGTAAATAGAACCCATCTGCGCAAACTGAACCAAATTATCAGATTTTGCATCTACATTTGCCCCACAGTCAATCAAAAGTGACATCCCTGTTTCTGTCGGAATAATCGGTGCAAGCGGTGGACGTTTGATGCCTTTGATACGTCCTACAATCGTCTGCCCGCCAACCAAAATAGCGCCCGAACTGCCTGCTGATACAAATGCATCTGCCTGTCCTTCCTTCACCATCTTCATCGCAACTACCATAGAAGACTCTTTCTTTCTACGAATTGCAATTACCGGTGGCTCTGCCATTTCGATGACTTCCGGTGCATGCACAACTTCAATCTGATTCGCTGGGTAAGAGTATTTCGCTAATTCTTCTTTTACTACATCTTCCTGTCCTACCAAAAAGACTTTGATGTCTGTACGAGAAGCAACAGCGTTTACTGCACCTTTTACGATTTCCACGGGAGCATTGTCTCCACCCATGGCATCAAGTGCAACTTTTGTAATTTCCCGCATACCATACCTCCTTATGCATCTAACTCAAAATATACTATAAGTCATTCTATAAATCAACAAAAAATAGGATAAAATTAAGGATAAATTACAAAAAAATAAGGACTTGAAATGCTTCAAGTCCTTGTTTCTCACATTCTAATTAGTCCTGTGGAATGATTTCTTT
>JAGBEZ010000048.1 GCA_017936725.1 Agathobacter sp. | reverse complement strand
TTTTCATAAGGAGGTAACTATGTTTCAAATTTTGTGGTCAGAAAATGTATGCAGTATGGGAATGTTTTGTTTTTTTGCAGCAAGCATTGGTGTACTAATATTTTTGGCGGTGAAATATAACCGTTTCATCAAAGAAGCCGAAAATATGTCTATCACAAAAAGAAAAGAGCTGAAGGCTATTAAAACAAAATTTTTAAACAGCTACGGCAAAAAAGAAACTAAGGATGAGGATTATTTCATACAGGAGCAGATAAATGTAGAAGTTTTTGTGGATAAAGCAGTTAACCGACTGAAGCTTTGTGGACAAAAACCGCATATTTGGAAGTTTATAAGTGTACAATTTTTGTTAATAAGTATTGTTTTTGCCGGTATTGGCAGTTTTAGGGGGATTATTGCACAAATGTCCTTTAGAGAAATTTCTCCATTTTATTTAATTGCTTTTTTGGAATTATATGTGTATTTTTCTGTGGTAAGCATTTGCGATTTTGAAGGAAAAGATAAGTTGCTTCGATTGACGATCATTGAATATATTGAAAATCATATGGTAAATCGTATTCGCATTGCAAAGGCGTTTCAGGCAGAGGAGAAGGTTATCCAGATATTGGAGGAAGAGCAGAAAAAGCAAAATATGTTTTCGAAGGAAAAGGAGCAGGAGCTGGAGGATTTATTGCAGGAATTTCTTGTTTAAAGCATACGCTGCATTTTAATTACGGGAGTACCAGAAATGTACTTGAATTTGAGCCGATAGAATAGTATAATTTCTTTATTAGAGATATTACGTAAATAAAGAAAATGAGGAGGAAATTTTATATGATTTCTTGGAACAATTTGGATACACTTGCTTCTTATAAGGAGCTTTTCGAGGTAGATCGTGTAAATCTCGTAGAGGCTATGTCCGGTGAGAACGGTGCAGAGCGTGTGAAAAACTACAGCGTTCCTATGAGCAACGGTCTTGCATTTAATTTCGGTGCAAAGAAGGTGGATGACAAGGTTCTTTCTGTTCTTGCAAAGTTAGCAAAGGAAGCACAGCTTACAGAAAAATATGCAGCACTTTATAATGGCGAAGTTATCAATACCGGTGAAAAGCGCCGCGTTCTTCATCAGTTAACCCGTGGACAGTTAGGCGAAGCTGTGATTGCTGACGGTGTAGACAAGCGTGCTTTTTATGTAGAGCAGCAACAGAAAATTGCTGAACTGGCTCATAAAGTACATAACGGCGAAATTACAAATGCAGCAGGTGAAAAGTTCACAACCGTAGTTCAGATTGGTATCGGCGGCAGCGACCTTGGTCCTCGTGCTATGTATTTAGCTCTGGAAAATTGGGCAAAAGTAAATAATACATTCAAGATGAAAGCTGAATTTATCAGTAACGTTGACCCGGATGATGCAGCAGCAGTGTTAAACAATATCGACGTAGCACATTCTATTTTTGTACTGGTTTCTAAGTCCGGTACTACATTAGAGACTTTAACCAATGAATCCTTTGTAAAGGATGCTTTGGCAAAGGCCGGCTTAGATGCTTCTAAGCATATGATCGCTGTTACAAGTGAAACATCTCCATTAGCAAAGAGCGATGATTATCTTGCTGCTTTCTTCATGGATGATTACATTGGCGGACGTTACTCTTCTACATCCGGTGTAGGCGGTGCTGTATTATCTCTGGCATTCGGTCCGGAAGTATTTGCACAGTTCTTAGATGGCGCGGCTGCAGAAGATGCTCTTTCTAAGAACGAAGATTTATTAAAGAACCCAGCTATGCTGGATGCTTTGATTGGTGTTTATGAACGTAACGTACTGGGCTATCAGAATACCGCAGTACTTCCATATTCCCAGGCTCTGAGCCGTTTTCCTGCTCATTTACAGCAGCTTGATATGGAATCTAATGGTAAGTCTGTAAACCGCTTCGGTGAGCCAATCGATTACCCAACAGGTCCTGTCATCTTTGGTGAACCTGGCACAAACGGACAGCACTCCTTCTACCAGTTATTACATCAGGGCACAGACATCATTCCTCTTCAGTTCGTTGGCTTTAAGAACAACCAGATGGAAAAGGACGTTGTAATTCAGGGCAGCACCAGCCAGCAGAAATTGTGTGCAAACGTAGCAGCTCAGATCGTTGCTTTTGCATGCGGTAAAGAAGATGAAAACCGCAACAAGAATTTCGAAGGCGGACGTCCATCCAGCATTATTATTGGTGACCAGTTGAATCCAAAGACTCTTGGTGCACTGTTAGCACACTTTGAAAATAAAGTTATGTTCCAGGGCTTTGTATGGAATGTAAACAGCTTTGACCAGGAAGGTGTACAGCTTGGTAAAGTTTTGGCAAAACGTGTACTTGCTCATGAAACAGACGGAGCACTGAAGGTATACAGTGATTTATTAAACATCTAATAAGTGATATTATAATATACGAGTGAGTCAGCAAAGTTCTGGTTTGCTGACTCATTTGCGTAGATTGAGGATAAAATATATGAAGATTGTAGTACTGGAAAGAAACAGTGTAGGTACCGATATTCCTGTAGATTACAGTGAATTAGGCGAAGTAACCTATTATGCAAATACCGTAACCATAGAAGAAGTTGCAGAACGAATCAAGGATGCAGATATTGTTGTAGCAAACAAGGCTCCTATGCGTGAGGAATCATTAAAGGATGCACCAAATGTAAAGTTAATATGTGAATTCGCAACCGGCTTTGACAATGTAGACATCGCATACTGCAAGAGTCGCGGTATTCGTGTTGCTAATGTAGTAGATTATTCTACTGCGATGGTTGCGCAGCATACCTTTGCTATGGCATTCTATGTATCTCAGAAGATGCGTCATTATGATGATTATGTAAAGAGTGGTACTTATGCAGCACAGTCCAGATTCTCTAATTTTGATGTGCCTTTTACTGAATTGGATGGCAAAACCTGGGGCATCATAGGTATGGGTAATATCGGCAAACGTGTGGCTCACATTGCAGAAAGCTTTGGTTGTAAGGTTATTTTCTATTCTGTAACCGGCCGCAGCAAAGTGACCGAATATGAGCAGGTAGATTTCGATACCTTGCTTGCAGAAAGTGATTATTTATCCTTGCATTGTCCGTTAAGTGAAATTAGTCGTAATTTAATTGATGCCAAAGCATTGTCAAAAATGAAAAAATCCGCTATACTCATCAACGTTGCCAGAGGTCCGGTAGCAAATAATCACGATTTATACGAAGCACTGGAAAATGGAACTATTGCAGGAGCAGGACTGGATGTAATCGAAAAAGAACCGATTACTGCAGAAAATCCTTTGAGTAAAATATTGGATTCTAACAAACTGTACATCACTCCTCATCTGGCTTGGGCAAGTGTGGAAGCACGTACCCGCTGTGTTGAAGGTGTTCGCTTGAATATCGAAGCATTTATGAGGGGCGAATTACGCAACGTGGTGAATTTATAGGAGAATTACATGACAGATAAAATTAAGAATTTTTTTAAGATATTTGGAAAGTACGAAGAAATTGTTGTATATCTGATTGTTGGTGTTATGACAACCATCTTTTCCTGGTTCTGTATGTTCTTTGTAAACATCGTAGTCTTTGGAAATCCGTTAAATCCAACCAGTGCGCAGAATCTGGTGCTGAGTGTGGTAAACTGGACTGCCGGTGTGGCATTTGCATATCCAACCAATCGTACCTTTGTATTTAAGAGTAAAAATCCAAAGATTTTTGCAGAATTAGTAACATTTACGGCATCCCGTATCTTTACATTGATTTTGGACATTGTTCTCAGACAGGTTTTAGGTTTCATGGGTGTGGATGTTTATATTACTACCCTGATTTCTGCAGTGCTGGTGGTTATCGGAAATTATGTTTTCAGTAAGCTTCTGGTGTTTAAAAAGAAACAGTAATAATTATATTATGAGATGGTAGGAAAGTATCGCTGTGTATATTACAAGGGTATATGCAGTGGTACTTTCTTTGTTATAATAAGTTTATT
>JAGBEZ010000047.1 GCA_017936725.1 Agathobacter sp. | reverse complement strand
TTTTCAACTAAATATTTTCCAAACAACTGACTAAACATGCTATCATTCCCTAATCTTTTGTGTTATTTTTAAAGGCTAAAAAAAGCGGTTACTGCATTCTTTAATGCATCTATATCTTCTGCTCCCATTAACTCACGAGCCGAATGCATTGCTAGAATTGGTACACCAATGTCCATTGTTTTTGCTGGAATCTTAGATGCTACCATGTTTCCTACTGTACCTCCGCCAATTGCATCTGAACGGTTCGTAAATCTTTGATATGGAATCTCCTTACTATCACAGATCTGGCAGAAGATTCCGGCTGTTTCTGCATCTGTTGCATAGGATTGGCTACATGCCTGTTTGATACAAAGTCCTTTGTTTAAAATCGGCTTGTTGGTAATATCTGCTTTTCCTACCTTATTTGGATGAAGTCCATGTGCCACGTCTACAGAGAGAAGCATTGCGCCATACATCGCACGTTCTACCTCTTCCTCGCTCGCCCCCAAATTCTTTAGGATACGTCTCATCATATCATGAAGCAGCGTAGAATCTGCCCCCTGTTTGCTTTTACTTCCAATTTCTTCATGGTCAAATAAAGCAATCATATTGATTCCATCTGTACGTTTTCCATCAATGATTGCAGACACCAATCCCGATACAGAAGATAAATTATCAATTCTAGGTGAAGAAATCAAACTGTCATTTGGTCCGATATACACAGGCTCTTCCATCACGAAAAGACTCAGTTCGAAATCAAGAATCTCCTGTTCTTCTACGCCTAATTCCTTTGCGAGAAACTCCATAAAATACTTGGTATTTTTCTGCTCCTCGGAAAGCATGTCCAAAACAGGCATCAAGTCTGTCTGTTTATTTAATTCCACGCCCTTATTTACCTCACGGTTCATATGAATCGCAAGATTTGGAATGGTCATAAGCGGCTTTTTACTACGATACAATACCATATTTGGTTTGAAAGGATTCTCACTTCGAAGTGCCACCCTTCCTGCCACACCAAGCGGTCTGTCCAGCCAGGTATTCAAAATCGCTCCACCATAAGCCTCTACATTTATCTGCGCATAGCCATTTGTCTGAAAATCAGCGTTTGGCTTAATTCGAAAGCATGGATAATCGGTATGTGCTACAGCCAAACGAAGCATATCCGTTGGCTTCCATTCTGTTCCCACAGCAAAGGCAAATAAGGTGCTGCCATGGTGATTTACCATGTATTTCCCACCTGGAGCGAGGTTCCAGGCATCTTCATAATCTATATTTTCAAATCCATTTTCCGATAATCTTCTTTCACATTCCTGTACGCATGCGAAAGGAGTTACTCCCGCACAAAGCATTTCAAACAGTCTTTTTTGTTCAATCATCTTTTTTCCCTTTCCATTGGATTTTTTAAATTAAAGAGTAGTATAGCACATTTTTTTTGATTCTACCACATTATATCTAGATTATATTTTGTTTTTTTGCTAAGATAAAGAAAAGGCTTTTGGGGGACAAAATGATCGCATTAGAATTAACCGACGTTAAAAATTTCATGAACAAACTACTTCGCAGTGAAGTATTTGACCACTTTCTTTTACAAGAAGCAGTCATCTCCACAGGTGCGACCTTTCAGATAAACGGACAGGTTACGAAAGGATTTTATTCCGATGAGGAACTCCAGGAACTTCATCTGACCGGATGCCGTTTTCTTCCGTTTTCTATGTTAAAAACCAATTGCTTTGATTTAATCAAGGGCAAGAAAACTCCATCTGCATTTCGTTTTGTCTTTCTGCTTTCTCCTTCCAATATGGAAAAAACCATTGCAGCAGTCGGAAGCAGCTACAAACCATCTGATATTACCGGTATGTATATCAATTTGAAGTACCAAAACCAGTTGCTTTCCCTCACCACAGGCATTGCCTACAATGTTTTTTCTACCGATAAAACATTAGAAAGCGAATGGGATAAAATGGTAATAAAATTCTTAAAACAGCATGAAATTGCGTTTGAAGAAATATAATTTTAAAAAGCCTAAAACGGTCCAAGATGGAAACAAATCAAAAAATTGAAACTCTTTTTCGTGCTGCGCTTGACGCTACAACTGAGGAACGCGCAAAATCCTCTGATCTTTCTATCGGCTATGACCAAGCCGAGGACACTTGGGAAGTTATCGTCAAGCACACAGGAAATCTTTCTTCTTTAAAGGATACCTATCCTTCCATTGTTGTCACAGAATTACTAAATAATTATGGAATCTTACGTCTTCCAGAATCTCTGATTGATACCGTCGTATCAGAAGAAATCATCACTTATATGGAAAAACCGAAACAGCTCTTCTTTGAAGTCACCGAGGGAAAACGAGCGGCCTGCATCACGACTCTGCAGACTCGCAATTCCGAATTAACCGGACGTGGTACACTAGTTGGTGTGATTGACTCTGGCATCGACTATGCCCATCCCGATTTTCGCCTACCGAATGGAGACTCACGCATTGTGGCCCTATGGGACCAGACCGTTCCAGCAAACTCGGTTACAAACGTGTTGTCTTCAAACTCTTCCACCAGCATCCCTTCTACTTTGCCTTCCCCAGATGGATACGCTCTGGGAACGCTTTTTTCTCAAGAGATTATCAATGAAGCTCTACGTATGAACGGTGTTCAGGGACAGTTTTCCA